>CALTNV010000085.1 GCA_943845485.1 uncultured Flavobacteriales bacterium
TGAAAAAATATAAAAATTAACTCAACCAACCATCTCTGTCTAGACTTCTGTATTGTATCGCTTCGGCAATATGACTTGGAGAAATGTCTTCTTCATTTGCTAAATCGCAAATTGTTCTTGATACTTTAATTATCCGTGACTGTATATAGTTGATTAATTATACTATATTTAGCGTACTAACAATATTGAACAATGAAGACAGTTGCATACGTGAGGATTTCCTCTACTGAACAAGACCTTAAACGACAGATTGAAGATATTAAGAAATTTGCTATTAGTAAAAACTTTGAACTAGTTAAAACGTTTAGAGATACTATTTCAGCTTCAAAAACTGTAATTAAGGAACGTGAAGGATTTGTTGAAATGGATAAATACCTATTGGTTAATAAAGACATTAAGAATATTCTTGTAATTGAAGTTTCACGATTAGGCAGAAAGCATTTAGAAATTTTAAATACTATTGAGAAATATTATCAGAGAGGTATTAATATTCACGTTAAAGATTTAAATCTATCCACACTCGACTCTCAAGGAGAGAAGTCATACCTGGCTAATATGGTTATTTCTTTGTTAGGTTCAATGGCTGAGAATGAAAGTAGGCTTCTAGGAGAAAGGATTAGGTCAGGTAAATTAGAAAGAGCTAGACAGGGTTTTTCTTTTAATGCGAAGGCTACTGGCTATAAAAAAGATAGTGATGGTAGACCTATAATTGATGAGGATGAAGCTCCAATAGTTCGTAGGATATTTGAATTGGCTTCCAAATCCATTGGAATGAGAAGTATTTCAGAAGTGATTAAGGATGAGTTTGGAAGAGATTTTCCGATGGGAACAATAGGTGGAATATTAAGGAACTCTTTTTATAAGGGTGAACGCACAAATAAGAATAAGAATATAAAATTAGAGTCAATTGTATCAAAAGAACTTTGGAAAGCAGCTAATGATTCTGTTGATTCAAGAAAGCATTATGCTAGTAGGCAATATGTACATCCAAACCTGGTTCAAGGAAAAATTTATTGTAAGAGATGTAATTGTGTTATGCATCAAGTAGTAATTTTAAGTGCTAGGTCAAATTTTTATCGTTGTAAAAATAAATCTTGTAGCAATAGTATAAATAGACCCTGGTTACAGGAGGTTATTAAACAAGTTATGGATGAATTTGGTAAAAGGACGAAAGACAAGATAGTGAGAGAGCAAATACACGATGAGATTAAAGTTATAGGTTCAAGGTTAAGAAATATAAAAAAAGATTTAAGGGCTAAAAATACAGCCACAACAACTATCACCGTTAAATTTGCTGAAGGGAAACTTACGGATGCTAATTACAGTAGTGCTTTAGATAAAATTTCTAATGATATTACAAAACTTGAAAAAGAGAAAGAAATATTAAAAAACCAAGAATTCAGTTATAGAGTCTCCTTAGAAAATGAAATCAAACATTTCTCTGATGATTTAAATGTTTTGAAAAAGCAAATAAAAGATATTCTTATTTATGTAAATGTATTTAAGGATGAAGTCGAAATTAGATTACCTTATTCTTCTATCAGTTTACAGAAGCCAAAATCAGGCAAACTTGGGTGGTTAACTAGGAGGGCTAAAAACGATAAAGAAAAAGATTATGGAGATTTATTGGTTGATTCCTATTTAATTTCTGCTGAAGATTTAGAGCGAATAGAGTATGGCATCAATGCTATGAGTTTTACAGAAGAGGATTTAGATAACTATTTTAATTCTGAAGAATATAAAATGAAATCAAAGGGATTAAAAGGTTTAGGTAAATCTAACTTGAATAATTATTAATATTTATGGTTTGTTATTTCTGACGAGGATTTAGGTGCTATGATTGAGGCTTTTAATTTTGAAGAAGATGAAATTGATGACGGATATGATAACGAAACGGTTAATCCAATAGATAACTAAAATGAAATGAAAAAAGAAAAAGAAGACTTAACCTCATCAAAAAACTACTACTTATTAACGATTGAAGAGCTTAATTTTGATTACTTATTTAGAGAACTTAATGGCAAGAAAAAAGAGTCACATATCATTGTAGCAAAGTCAATTCTCGATGAAGTGATTTGTAGGACAGCTTGGAATTATAATCTTTCAATTGAAAATCACACAAACTTAAAATTTAATTCAAAAATTCTGTTGGGTAAATATGGTAACATTTACCCAGAAGTGTTGAAAAAACTTACTCCATTTATTCTCTTTAGAACAGGTTATGAAGTTAATAAGCATAGTCGAGCTTATTTCTTAAATGATGTAAATTTAAAAAGGAAAGTAGATATCACATCATTTTCTAAATCGAATACTAAAGGAAGAGGTGTTGTAAATAAGATAAAACAAAGAAGAGCCTATAAATCTAATGATTTAAATTTTTTATATAAATTTTTTAATCCTCAAAAATTAAAAGTTGATGTAAAGTCTATTTATGAAAATGTTTCTGAAGACTTGGTTTTTAGTACTGAGAAAGCCAAAAATATTTTAAGACTAAAAAATGCTTTAGACTTAAATAATGGTCTATATATTTTTATACACGATGAAGATAAAACAAAGAGGCTTTATTCTTCTTTTACAATGTTGAAGAAAGAGGATAGGAAAAAAGTTACTTATGATAACAAGAAATTAGTTGAATTGGATATAAAAAACTCAATTCCTACTATTTTTTCTCTATTACTTACTAATTCTCTAAACCTAAATTATAAAAATATATTTATTAAAAATAGTATATATAATAACTATATATTAATGTTTTTAAAAAGTGCTGAATCACTTGATAATAAAGAAGTTTTAGAGTTTCAAGAGCTTTGTGTTAAAGGTAAGATATATGAGTACCTCCGTTCTGACTTTCAGAAGAAATTATATAGAAAATATTACGATGATGATGTCTATCTAATGGAAGAAGATGAATTTAATTTAGATACAAGAAAACTAACTAAATTAGATTTTATTTCAATGCTTTTTGCAGACAATGATTCCTATGTCGATATGCAAATGGAATTTGAAGATAAGTTTCCAAGTATAGCTAATTTCTTATTCACTTTAAAAGAAGAGATACCCTATGAATTTTTATCACATATTCTTTTTGCCATTGAGTCGGAAATAATGATAAATATTATCGCCAGAGGTTTTAATAAAATAAGTAGAGGTAAAGTGCCATTATTCACAATTCACGATTGTATTTGCACTACCGAAGAAAACGTAGATAAGTTGCTTAATTATGCAAGGGAGAAATTAGAGGAGGTTTCTGGTCATAAAATTATGATAGAAATAGAATAGAGTTTTTGAAAGTTATACTAAAATGGTTTAATTAAGCTCTAAATAACAATGTTTTTTTAACGCTAATATTTTGAGTTTAGAAACAACTCATTTACACTTTCATTATATTCTTAAATCTAACTTATCATTAGGTTTTTTATTATTTTTCCAACAATCGATTTTAAATCCGATAATTTTAAATCTTGGATTTGATGCTCATTAAGTTCAATTAATTACAGTTTTGGTTTATTGCCTCGTAAGCATCTACATTTCCTAATTCGCCTGACTTTGATAAATCCTTACATCCTTTTTCTTTCTTTCCTAATTTTATATGCGTTAATCCTCTCAAATAGTAGGAATTAGAATGTTTTTCAATTTTAATTGCCTTATTTAAATCAGATAAAGCTTTATTATATTGACCTAAATTCAAATATATTTCTCCCCTTGTGTCCCAAAAATGCCAATCAGAACTATCAATTTCTAATGCTTTTTCAATAAATGGAAGTGCTTTTTTATATTCTTTTCTTTTCACAAATGTATATGCTTTGTTATTGTAAGCCATTCCTATTTTATTGTACTGCATAGGATAATTAGAATTTAATTCTATAACTTTATCATAATCACTTATTGCTCCATAATAATCATTTAATTTTCCTTTTGCCATTGCTCTCCACATAATTACGTCAGTATTTTTACTGTCTCTTTCAAGGTATTTTGAGAAATTACGAATTGCTAATGCAAATTCCTTATTTTGAAAATGTTGCAGTGCAATTTGTACTTCGTTCAATGAAGAATCTTTGTTTTCAGTTTTTTTAATTTTCTTTGTGTTTGCAGTGTTAGATTTTTTATTATTTTCTGTATTTATCCACGTATTATATTCAGAAATTACCTCTCGAATGGAATTTTCTCTCTGTTTTAAAGCTTTAGTTGCTCTTCCTAAATCATCATCTTCCATTGACGTTAAAACAGAATATTCTCCATTTAACCTGTTAATGAACTTTTGTTCCTTTATTTGTGGTTTTAGTTCCAAAATCCATTTTTTCATATTATAAAGATATTTTTGATTTTGGTTATATCTTTTTTGTAAAGTCGTGGCGACCCTTGATATTTCAGAATATGATAATGGTTTAAAACTCGATGTGGTTACTGTTGAAGTTCTATTTTGCGCAAAAGCAACAAAAGA
>CALTNV010000086.1 GCA_943845485.1 uncultured Flavobacteriales bacterium
CTTTTTTGTTATCATCACTTAAAACCTCATAAGCTTCAGCAGCTTCTTTAAATTTTTCTTCTGCTGATGCATCATCAGGATTTTTATCTGGATGATATTTAATAGCTAACTTCCTATAAGCCTTTTTAATTTCTGCTGTTCCAGCAGATTTAGAAACACCTAAAACTTCGTAATAATCTCTTTTACTCATATTATAATTTTCTCAGAATTATTTTCCAACAACTACTTTTGCAAAACGAATCACCTTATTATTTAATAAATACCCTTTTTCTGCAGTATCAATTACTTTTCCTTTATCTTTAGCCTTAGCAGCAGGAAATTCAGTAATAGCTTCATGAAAATTAGTATCAAATACTTTACCTGTTGATTCTATCGCCTTTAACCCTTTACCTTCTAAAGTTTTGAACAACTTATTAAAAATCAAATCAAACCCTTGTTTAAGGGCTTTTTCATCAGTAACCTTTTCATTAGCAACTATCGCTCTTTCAAAATCATCTACAACAGGCAAAACATCTTTTATCAATGTTCCATTGGCAGAAGAAATTAAATCAGCTTTTTCTTTAATTGTTCTTTTTCTAAAATTTTCAAAATCAGAATAAAGTCTTAGGTACTTATCATTCAAGTCGGCAAACTTCTCTTCCAATGTTGGTTCTTTAACCTCTTCTATTTGTTCTTCTTGTTCTTCATTCACTACAGCTTCATCCTTAACCGCAGCTGCCGCCTCTTTATCTAAAAATTCTTCTTCTTTATTCTTATCTTTATCTGAATTCATCTTTATTTATATTTTGATACTAATTAATCAAAAAGTCTGCCAACCTATTTTTTAATGGCAAATTGACACACTTAAGTCAGTAAAACATGAAAAATTATCACCTTCTAATACTCTGAAAAAACACAAGTTGTTTCTTTGAAACCATCAACACTATTAGCTCTTTCACACCTATCTTCAAGTGTAGATTTTTTTCCTTTCCAAATAGTTGGTTCAATAACAGTAGTATCTGCAGGAATAGAGGAATAATCAACAGTTATGCAACTGCATGAATAATCTTTATAGCAAGAAGATAAAAAAAGTGCTATCGTTGATAATAATAATATTTTTTTCATAGGAAATAATTATTTTTTTAACACCAAAAATATATATAAAATATGATATAATAAGAAAGTAGAAATAGATTTAAAAAGTACTAAAGGGCAAAGTATCAATAATATCAAAAACAAACATTAAATTCATCAATTCAATATTCGCTGCAATAGCAACTTGACTATAATTTTGAGATGCATTTTGAAAACTTTTATAGTTTGTTTGCCATAAAGAAGTAATAAATGACTGACCAAATACTGTTGGACTCATATAATCAACCACCCTTTTAACATTGGTTGCTCCTGCATGATAAATATGCAACACAAGCAATTGAAACCAAATATCAGACTCACTATAACTCGTCGAATCAATATAAGATCTAACAATACTATGCGCTTTAGGTATACAGCTATGACTTATTAATTTAGCTGCCACCTCAGCTGATTTATTAAAATCTTCTCTTTCATCAATACTCTTATTAACTTTCAACCCATACTGTTTTGCAACAGACTCCATGAGCTGGAATGATCCATAGGCACCAACACTTGACTTTCGTATTTTACCTGGACTTTCAATTAATAAAATACTTTGAGCGTACCAAGAATCAACATTTAAAGAATCAAATATTGGTTTAGCTTTAACAATATCTTTAAGCACTTTATGAAATTGGTAATAATCTGATTTACCTGAAGTTACATAAAAAACTAATGAACTATCCTCATTTAAAGCAATTCGTAAACTATCAAAATAAGAATCTTTTTGTTCTTGGGTTTGTAACATCCAAGAATCAAAATTAACTGTTTCAATAATTTCTCTAGTAGTAGAATTATTGATTACAGCTATGTTATTATCTAATCTAAAAATAGTTTGCCAAAATTTAATTTGATTTAAATCTCCCCATCCTTCATTAATCAAATTATGTGATGGAATTACTTTATCTTGAGAAAAAACTATATTACAACTGATTAATAAAACAAATAGTCCTATTTTTTTCATTCTTTAATATTTTTATAATACATAACAATAGGAAGGTGATCACTATAACCTCCTAAATAATAATTTCCAGAATAGGTTCTAAAGGGTTTTTCATCCTTTAAAAGCCATTTAGGATTAAAATAACTAACAGAATCTATTTTAAAATCTAAATGATGATTGTAGATTAGATTATTTGAAACAATAAATTGATCTAAACCTCCCCATTTACCCTGATAATAATAAGAACCTTGACCAGATGGTATACCACACATCAAATTAACTAAACTAGATGAATCATTAATACTTTTAGCTTCTAAAATATCACTTATACTTGAGTTGTAGTAATAATCATTAAAATCACCCATAATTAAAATATTTTCATTGAGTAAACTTAAACTATCAGAATATTTTTTTAAAGTTTTTGCAGCTAAAATTCTTTTATACTCAGATTTATTTTGTCCCAAATATCTTGAAGGCCAATGATTAACAAAAATATTTAAAATAATATCACTGTTCAATTGTTTTAACTTAACGTATAAAATTTCTCTTGTAGTATAATTACCACCTAAATTAACTTTAACAAAGGCAGTGTCTTGTAACTCAAATTCTTGAGGTAGATAAAGTAAAGCCACATCAATACCTCTCCTATCTGAACTTTCGTGATGAATAATATTATATCCAAATTTTTCTAAAGGAGACTGATAGCATAAATCCTTTAAAACATCATAATTTTCAACTTCTGATAAGCCGATTATACTCGGCATTTTACCACTTCCAATACCTATAAATGTTTTTGAAATATTATTTATTTTTGATTGGTATCTGTCGGAATTCCATTTTTTACTTCCATCAGGTGTAAACTCTCCATCTCTTTTTAAAGGAGTATTAATTGTATCAAATAAATTTTCAACATTATAAAAAACAATTTTATTAGATAAATCAATATCGTCATTATTACTGGTAAACGAAACTTCTTCGTAAGAATTACAAGCCATTAAAAATAACAGCAATATTAAACTACCAAATTTGATTTTTTTCATAATTGCGATATATCTATAATCAAATAAAAACCCAATATCATATTGAGTTAAATAATATTTTAATTAATTTTCCGGTATAAAATTAAGATAATTATGGGAGTTCGTAAACCTTTTAACTTTAAAGCTTGGATAGACGAGCATAGACACTTACTAAAACCACCAGTTGGTAACAAACAAATTTTTGAAGATGCTGATTTTATAGTAATGGTTGTTGGTGGGCCGAATGCTAGAAAAGACTATCATTTTAATGAAGGAGAAGAATTTTTTTATCAATTAGAAGGAGATGCAATTGTAAAAATTCAAGAAGATGGAAAGTCAGTTGAAATAAACATCAAAGAGGGAGATATATTTTTATTACCTCCAAGAATTCCTCACTCTCCAATTAGACCCGAAAATTCTGTAGGTTTAGTAATAGAGAGAAAAAGGAAAGAAACAGAGAAAGATGGTTTATTATGGTATTGTGATAAATGTAACCATAAACTTTATGAAAACTATTTTAACTTAAAAGATATTGAAACAGGTTTTGCTTCAACATTTAAACATTTTTACAGTTCAGAAGAATTAAGAACTTGTGATAACTGCGGACATGTGATGGAAATTGATGAAAGGTTTGTTTAATCTTAATATTCATTTAATAAAAAAACCATAGAAGTAATATCTATGGTTTTTTTATTGAATGAATTTTAGACAAATACTCTTGCTCTGTCTGTCCTTTAGTTGGGTAAAACAACACTTTTTGTAAAGAGTTTAAAACGTACAAATCCATAATTGTAGAATAACCCGATCTAGCAATAATTTTTTCAGCATTTAAAACACACATTAAAAAATTAGTATCGTCAATATTAAATATTACTATAATATTTGCTGGAACATCAACAGCTTCAATATGATTTAAACCACTAATCGCAATTTTTAATCTTTTTCCTGATATTGAATATTTAGAAATTAAAAAATTAAAAAAATGTGACTTTTGAGGCTCTGGACCTGAAACAATAGCAAAATCAAATATATCTTTTAAAAAAAATGGTGTAATGGTATTTTTAAATCTACTTTGAGGTTTTATAAAACTAACAACTAAGCTTTTCTGAAATGAATACCTTAAACTTGATAAATCGCCGCTAAGTAAATGATTTGAATAATCAGGAATAAGAATCTGATTGAATTTTTGTAATTTCTTAAAATTAATATAGTTAATTATTTTATTAAAAATACTACTTTGAATAGTTAATTGATGAGTAATAAATATTGACTTAACCGATTTACTATAAGCGCCATAACAACTATCTGAAATAACTAAATCTGGATGGTACTTAACAACAAGCTCATTTAATAATTTCTTTTCTTTAACAATAACATATAAAAGCTTTGGTAATTGAAATAATAATTTTATTTGTGTAAATAAAGAATTAGAAGCATAAGTAACCTTATAATCTGGAGAAGATTTGATCGTTAAATCTGAAAATCTGCTTTGTAAATACTCTTTAGCATTTCCTGAACTAACTAAAATAATATTATTATTATTATTTATTAAATCCTCAATAATAGGAATAGATCTAGTAGCATGACCTAATCCCCAGTTTAAAATAAAAAAAATGATTTTTTTATTTCTTATTGTGGATAAATAATCACTCATATAAACCATTAAAATAATTATCATTCATGGTTTTTTCATGATTATAAGCTTGTAAAACTTTAGTTTGGTTGTTTTCAAAATCTTTAATAAATGAAAGTAAAAAGTTAAAATCCTTTTCTCCAATTCTATCAATATCTAAAGAGGCTAAAAGCTTTTCAAGTAAAACTTCTCTATTTAAAGACAACTGTTCGTGTAGAGCATGTTCTGCATCTCTATTTCTTTCAAAATTATCATTAATAGTTTTCATAAATAAGATTTTGAAGTTTAAATACTAATTTAGACTAATATAAATAATGATATTGAAAGAATAAATAAAAGAACTAATAGATTGTAAGGATAGAAAAACATCTACATCTTTTTTTTTAAAATTAGTTATAGAAAAGGTAATATAAGTTATATAATAAGTTAATTTTTAACTGGAAAAAAATAATACATATAGAATTTAAAACAATTACTATATTTAGTATTATTAATTTGACACTTTTTAGCATAACTTTACATAGAAATTTAACCAAAGAAATTACATAAATCAATTAAGATAATAATTATGAAAAAGATTAGCCTAATTATTTTGAGCGCAATTACTTTATCAAGCTTAAATGCACAAACATCAGATAATGATATTACAAAAAAAGAATTAAGAGAAGAAAAGAGAAAAGAAATACTCACTGAAAAAAAAGGCTTTATTCAAGAGAAACTTCAATTAGATGATATTAGAATGGATGCTTTTTGGAATATTTATCTCCTAAATGAAGATAATAAGTATGCAGATAGAATAAAACAATACGGCAAAGAAAAGATTGACTATGATATGCTAACAGAAGATGAAGCAAATCAATTAATACAGGAAAAATTTGAACTAGCTCAAATTAAAATTCAAAGACAAGAAGTTTTCACAAATGACCTAAGAAGTGTATTAACGCCAGTAGAAATTTTAAAACTTAATGAGGCAGAAAGAGAATTTAAGGAAAAACTGTTAAATGAGTTAAACAATGAAAAACCTGTTTACAAATACAATAACGCAACTAAAAATTCAAAAGATCTAGCTCCAAAGCAAAATCAAGAATTAATTAAAATTAGTACAGAAGGCAAATACGAAGAAAATAAAAAATATAACAATAATAGAAAAAACATGTACGAATAATATATAAAACAACACTTTTTTCATAAACCAATTTGAATCTAAATTCTCAAATTGGTTTAAAACTGAAACTTAACTAACACTTTTTTACTTTATTTTAATAAAAAAGGTATCTTATATTTATATAAAGTTAAAATCAAGAAAAAATTAAACATGTATTTAAAATCTTTTAGAGCTTTAAATCAATATTAGATAAGCTTATCAATGATAAGGTAAGAATATAATAGTCACGTAAAAACTTATTGAAAAAAAAAAGAAGAGGTTATAAACCTCTTCTTTTTTTTTCAATAAGTTTTATTTTAGAAATATGTTCTTCCATATCTAGATCTTTTCCCGTTTGGATTAGGTAAAGCAAATGATAATGAAATTTCAGAACCCCCTCTACCAACAAAATTAGAAGGTAATTTTGATGCAGTTACATCATAACTATAGGAAACTGCTATTCTTCCTACCTCTGCTCTAGCAGCAAATATAAAAGCATCACCCACTCTATAATAAGTTCCGAAACCTAATGAAGTTTCTTTAATATAACCAGTATGTCTTGAATGATTTATGATTTGAAAATCAAACATAATACCAGTTAAATATTCTTGATGAATACCTTGTTTATTATAAACAAACAAAGGCTTTAAAGTTGTATTAGCATAATTTAAACCATATGAAAACTCAGAATAAAAAGTATACTTTCTATGTCTAGAATCTTCTCCTCCTGCTAAAGCCATATCCGGTTCGGTTAAATGAGCAACAGACACACCAACATCTAAACGTCTTTCATCATTTTTTCTCATTGCTTTTTGATCACTAGTATAGGTATAGTAAACACCCAAACCATAATCAGGAACCATACCTGTAGATAAACTTTCTAATCCAACAATATAACTACCACCTGACCCAGGAGTATAACCATTTTCATCAGTCCAATCATTATCCCAAGAATAAGCATCCACATCTTCAACAGATCTTTGAGAAGCACCCAAGGACATACCAACACTAAGTCTACTATTTTTATTTAGAGGCATATTAACACTAACCAATAAAGAACCATCTATATTAGTTAAACCTCCTGCACCAGCTTTATCATAAAAAGCATTTAAACCAACCCCAACGTAAGCCTTCTTTCCTGCATTTTCTTTACTGTAAAAACCATAATCAGCGCCAAAATAATAAGTAGTAAAAGGATTTGCTGTTTGTGCAGCCCATTGATCTTTATAGATAGTATTTACTCTTAAATTACCGTATTCAGATCCAGCTGCTGCTGGATTGTAAAAAGTTGGAGATAAATCAGCTTGAGAAAAATGTATATCTTGAGCATTCAAAGAAGCAAGCCCAAAAAAACCAACACATGACAACAATAATAATTTCTTCATATAAAAATAAATTAATAAAGCGGTTTACGATTAAGATAATGAAACACTTAAGTAAATAACACTATTTAACATCCGAAATACAATAATAAGTGTTTTTTAATCAAAAATCAATTTTTTAGCAAACATTAGATATAAATAAATTGTTAATTCCTTATTTTTACAAAAAAATGTAATGAGTACGATATTAGAAGGGATATCAAAAATTTCAATGGAAAAGTTCAGTTACTTTTTACCTGATGAAAAAATAGCAAAATATCCATTAAAAGAAAGAGATCAGTCTAAGTTGTTAGTCTATGATGATAAAATCACAGATGATACTTATCTCAAAATTTCAAATTATATATCAGAAAATAGCCTCATCATAATGAATAACACAAAAGTTATTCCTGCCAGACTATATTTCAAAAAAGACACTGGAGCTAAAATTGAAATTTTCTGTTTAAACCCACACAAAAATGATAAAAACTATGCTGAATCATTGTTAGATATAAATAAATCTACCTGGAAATGCTTAGTTGGGAATTCAAAAAAATGGAAAAAAGGTAAAATATCTTTAGTCACAAATGATGATAAAGATATTTTTGCTGAATTTATTGAAAAAGATGAGAATCATTTTATTATAGAATTTACCTGGAATAACGAATTAAATTTTGGAGAGATAATTGAAAAATATGGAGCCTTACCTATTCCTCCTTATTTAAACAGAAAGACTGAAGAGTCTGACTATGTAAGATATCAAACTATTTACAGTGAAATAAAAGGATCTGTTGCTGCACCAACAGCCGGATTACACTTTACTGAAAAAGTATTTAATACTTTAGAAAAAAAGAATATTCAAATAAACTTTACCACATTACATGTTGGTGCTGGTACATTTTTACCTGTTAAAGCTGATACTCTTGATGGACACGATATGCATGAGGAACAAATTATCATATCAAAAAAATTAATTGAAAAAATACTTCATCAATTAGAAAACAAAGAAGACATTGTTTCAGTTGGAACAACGTCTCTTAGAAATATAGAATCATTGTATTGGTTAGCAAAGACTTATTTTGTAAATGAGAAAATAGAAACTGTAAAACAATGGGATCCATACCAAAATGACGATGAGCAAAATAATAGCTTAATGTACTTAAAAAAACTATTATCTTTTCTTGAAGCAAACAATCTAAATGAAATTATTTCATCTACAAAATTAATTATAGCTCCAGGTTATAAATTTAAATTAGTGAACACGCTAGTCACAAATTTCCACCAACCCAAAAGCACACTACTCTTAATTATTGCTGCAATTTTGGAAGACAAATGGAAAATAATTTATGATTATGCTTTAAATAACAACTATAGGTTTTTAAGCTATGGAGATGGTTGTTTGTTAAAAATAACAAATAGCTAGAATAATAATATATACACTTCTAATTATATTATCTAAATTTGTATTGAATTATAAAATTTAATTTCAAATTATATGTATCCACAAGAATTAGTAGCACCAATGAAAGCTCAATTACAAGATGTTGGTTTTGAGCAATTAGAAACTATAGAACAAGTAGATAATACTTTAAATAATAATGAAGGAACTGTATTAGTGGTTGTAAATTCAGTATGTGGTTGTGCTGCAGCAAATGCAAGACCAGCCGCAATAGAATCTATAAATAATGATAAAAAACCAGCTAAATTAACCACAGTATTTGCTGGTGTTGATGCTGAAGCTACTGGTCAAGCAAGAAAATACATGCTTCCTTATCCTGCTTCATCTCCTTCAATAGCACTTTTTAAAGATGGAAAATTAGTTCATATGTTAGAAAGACATCATATAGAAGGTAATTCTGCTGAATTAATTTCAGAAAATTTAAAAGCTGCTTACAACGAATTTTGTTAAAATATTTTTTTTGATTTAAAATAAAATCACTACATTTGTGCACCCGAAAGGTTGAATAAATGTTAGGGTCACGTGGCCGAGTGGCTAGGCAGAGGTCTGCAACACCTTGTACGGCGGTTCGAATCCGTCCGTGACCTCAAAAAAACACCAGTTAAAGCTGGTGTTTTTTTATTGAAATTACCATCAAAAAGCAGTAAGTTAAAACTTACCGCTTTTTACGTTTTTATAATTGATTCAAATATTTATTAAGATACATCCTCAATTCTTTTCCTTTTAAATTTTTTCCAACAATTTTCCCTTTTGGATTGATTAAAAAATTATATGGAATATATTGAACATTATAGTCGGCAGTTATTTCACACTTACTCCAAGAAACAAGTTCACTTAAATGAACAAAATCTTGAAGACTATCTGTTTCAATGGCACTCTTCCATTTTCTATGATTTTTATCTAAACTTATTCCCACTACTTTAAATCCTTTGTCAGAAAAATCATTGAAAATAGCAAGTAAATTTGGGTTTTCCTTTCTACAAGGAACACACCAACTTGCCCAAAAATCTAAAAGAATATATTCTCCTTTAAAGTCAGATAAAGAAACTGTATCACCATTTAAATCAGTGATGCTAAAATCAGGAGCCTTATCTCCTACTTTTAAACTTTCAGCTCTTTTGATATTAAAAGAAATACAGAAAAACCCTATACCTAATAAAATAAATAAGAACTTTTTCATTATAACTATTTTTAATTAAGTTAAGATTTTCTTCTTATGCGTTATTAAAATTAACAAACAATTAAGATATTCTTCTAATATCAGCTCCTAAAGCTATTAGTCTCTCATCAATATTTTGATAACCTCTATCAATTTGCTCAATATTATATATTGTTGATTTCCCTTTTGCAGAAAGAGCAGCTATCAGCAATGAAACTCCAGCTCTAATATCAGGAGATGTCATAGAAATACCTTTCAAAGTATTTTCTTTATTCATCCCGATAACTGTTGCTCTATGAGGATCACATAATATAATTTTAGCCCCCATATCTATTAGTTTATCAACAAAGAACAACCTACTTTCAAACATCTTTTGATGTACTAAAACACTTCCTTTAGCTTGAATAGCGGTAACTAAAACAATACTTAATAAATCAGGAGTAAAACCTGGCCAAGGAGCATCAGATATTGTCATAATTGAGCCATCAATAAAAGACTCAATCTCATATTCATCTTGAGATGGTACAAATAAATCATCACCCCTTAATTCCATTTTTATTCCCATTCTACTAAAAATAGTTGGAATAATACCTAATTCATTAAAACATACATTTTTAATTGTTATTTCAGAACCAGTCATGGCTGCCAATCCAATAAAACTTCCAATTTCAATCATATCAGGTAAAATGGTATGTTCACATCCACCTAACTCACTAACACCTTCTATGATAAGCATATTTGAACCTATACCTGATATATTAGCTCCCATACGAACTAACATTTTACATAATTGTTGCAAATAAGGTTCACAAGCAGCGTTATATATTGTGGTTTTTCCTTCAGCTAAAACAGCTGCCATTAAAATATTGGCTGTTCCAGTAACAGAAGCCTCATCTAATAACATATAAGCTCCTTTTAACTTAGAATCACACTCTACTTTATAAAATCTTTTTTCTTTGTCATACTCAAAATGAGCGCCTAATTTTTCTAAGCCAACAAAATGAGTATCCAATCTTCTTCTACCTATTTTATCACCACCAGGCTTAGGAATATATCCCTTGCCATATTTAGCTAATAAAGGACCTACTAACATAATAGAGCCTCTTAATTTATTCGCTTTATTATAATACTCCTGTGTAAGTAAATGATCTAAATTTAAATCATCTGCTTGAAAAGTATAAGAACCATTTCCTAATTTTTGAACTTTAACTCCTAGATCGGCTAATAAGTCAATCAACTTATTCACATCTATGATATTAGGTATATTATGTATTGTGATTTTTTCTGAGGTAAGAACTACCGCACATAAAATTTGTAATGCTTCGTTTTTTGCTCCTTGAGGAATAACTTCTCCCTTTAGTTTTTTACCTCCAATGATTTCAAATGCTCCCATATATTATAGCAGTTTTTTATCTATGACTAGATTTAGGTTTTCTATTTTGATGTTGATTTTTTTGATTTTTTTGGTTTTTGTGCTGGTGATTTTTATTATTAGACTTTCGTTTAGCTTGTATAGCTCCTTGCTCTCGCATTAAACTATTCGTACTGATTAATTGAATAGAATCATCCATTTTAATTTTACCATCAGACAGTTTTAATAAATGCTCTTTAATTAACTCATCATCAACAGCATTTCTACTAAAAGATAAATAATTTCTCTTCATCATATTAGCAATCATTAAAACAAGAGCATTTTTTTCTTCACCTTCATTGTAATCAGAAGCTTTAAGAACTAATTCTTCAATTGTTTTACCATAATGAGCAAGCTTAATTCTTTTTTGAGGATAAGGTAAGGGATTAGGCTTTTTCTCAAACTCTTCCCGTTTTGGTAATTCACAAGGATAATCTACATCCAATTTGTAATCAGAAATGATATACATATGTACCCACAATTTAGACTTATAATCCTCAATATCTCTTAATGCAGGATTGATTTGTCCCATTACAGATATAATTGCATTAGCCACCTTATTTCTCTCATCTCTATCTTCAACAGTTAAAGCATGTTTCACCATGTTTTGAACATTTCTCCCGTAAGCTGCTATGCTAAGTTTTGGACGTACTGTATTATATTTCATTTTTTATAATATTCTTTTCTATTGTATAAAAATATGCATAAGAATTTACAAAATTGTTAATTTCGCAAACTTTAA
>CALTNV010000087.1 GCA_943845485.1 uncultured Flavobacteriales bacterium
ATCGAGATTTAAGTTGGTTGAGTTTTAACGAACGTGTTCTTCAAGAAGCGGAAGATAATAATGTTCCGCTAATTGAACGAATTAAGTTTTTAGGTATTTATTCGAATAATTTAGATGAATTTTTTAGGGTAAGAGTAGCGGTGATAAGACGGTACTCTGAACTTGATAAAAAATCTCATAAAAAACTAGATTTTAATCCTGTTAGTTTACTTGAAGATATTAAAGAAAAAGTATCCTTTATTCAAAGGAGGTATACTAATACTTTTCATTTATTGTTACATGAATTAGAAAAAGAAAATGTATATATTTTAAACGAAACTCAATTAAAAACTGAACAAACAAAGTATATAACTGAGTATTTTATTGAAAAAATACGTCCTTTAATAGTTCCAATTATATTAAATTCAAATACTCCATTTCCTAACTTAAGAGATGAGGAGTGTTATTTGGCTGTGAATATACATGTGAATAAATCTATCCCTGATGTTCAGGCAATTATTGATATTCCTAGTTCTGTTGATAGATTTGTTGAGCTGCCTTCTCCTTCAGGTCAAAAGAATGTAATGTTTGTTGATGATATTATTAGGCATCAATTAAAAACGATATTTTCTTTTTACGACATACTCTCCTGTAGTGCTTTTGCTTTTAAAGTTACTAGAGATGCTGAACTTGATTTTGATGATGATATTTCATTAAGTTTAATTGAAAGTATGGAAAATAGTGTCGCTAAAAGAAAAAAAGGAAAATATGTTAGGTTTATATATGATAAAGAAATGCCATCAAACCTGGTAAATATTTTACAAGAAAGATTAAAAGTTAAAGTTCAAACAGTTTTTGATGAGGGGGGGAGGTATCACAATAAAAAAGATTTAATGGATTTTCCGTCTTTGGGTTTAAAACACTTAAATTTTAAGTTTAGAAAACCTTTAAAGCATATTGATTTTGAGGAAAATAAAAACTATTTGAATTTAATCTCTAAAAAAGATGTTCTCCTTCATTATCCATACCATAATTTTACATATAATATTGATGTGCTAAGACAGGCAGCTATTGATCCTTCAGTAATTGCTATTTCAATTAATTTATATAGGGTTGCTAAGAAATCTAATGTAATTAATGCTTTGGTAGCAGCTCATAAAAATGGTAAAAATGTAACTGTTGTTGTTGAATTAAAAGCAAGGTTTGATGAAGAAAATAACATTAAATGGGCACATTATCTTCAAGAAGAAGGAGTGAAAGTTGTTTTTGGTGTGTCTGGAATAAAAGTCCATTCAAAATTAATCTTAATAGAACGTTTTCACAAGCATAAAAAAAAATATATTGTGCATATTGGAACAGGTAATTTTCATGAAAATACAGCTAAATTATATACAGATTTAAGCTTATGGACTGCTAATGAAGGATTAGCTAATGAGGTAAAACATATTTTTAGTTTTTATAATCATAATTATAAACATTATCCTTTTAAGTACCTTTTAGTGTCTCCATATTCAACTAGAAAAATGTTTGAGGAGTTAATTGATAATGAAGTTAATAACTCAAAAAATGGAGGTAAAGCAAATATAGTTTTAAAGCTAAATAATTTGGTTGACAAAGCCTTAATTAAAAAACTTTATGAAGCATCAAATGAAGGGGTGAAAATTAAAATTATATGCAGAGGAATATGTTCTTTAGTTCCTGGAATTAAAAATGTTTCTGAAAATATTCAAGTTTATAGTATTGTTGGTAGATATTTAGAACATACAAGAATTATGAAATTTTATAATAATGGAGATCCTTTATATTATATGGGTTCTGCAGATTGGATGAAAAGAAATTTAGATAATAGGGTTGAGGTTATAACTCCTATTTATGATGAAAATATTAAAATGGATATTGAAAATATTTTAAATATCCAATTTGAAGACAATTGTAAAACAAGAGTATTGGATGAAAAACAAAGTAATGATTATAAATATACATCAAGTAGTTTACCAGTAAAAGCACAATTACAAACCTATCTTTATTTTAAAAAAAAGTTAAAGAATTAAATCATAAAATCTGAAATGATATTATCTGAAATAAATAACCCATTTTCTGATAATGAGAGTTTATTTTGTAGTAATAATACATCGTTATTTAATTTATAATATTGATTATACTTACTTATAATGTTTTTGTAAAAATGAGATGGGAATTTTTCTTTTACAATAGATAAATCTAACCCTTTAATTGTTCTTAAAGATGTAATTAATAATTCATTAAATTGATTTTCAGGTGTTAATATTTCAACTTCATAAAAATCACCTGTACTAATGTTTTTTATATATGATGGGTTGTTTGATATATTCCATTGTCGAGATATTCCATTAAAAGAATGAGCACCTGGACCAATACCTAAATAATGTTTACCACTCCAGTAATTACTATTGTGTTTTGATTTATAGCCTCTTTTTGCAAAGTTTGAAACTTCATAATGTTCAAACCCATTAATTTTTAAATTTTCAACAACTATGTTGTATTCTTCTATAGATTGTGCATCTGTTTTTTCTTGAAAAATATTTTTTTTCTTTAAAAAATCTAAATAAGTTTTAGGCTCTATAGTTAAGTGATATGCTGATATATGATTTACATCATAAGAATTTAAAAGCTCAATGTCTTTTATTAATGTCTCTTTACTTCTATTAGGTATCCCATAAATTAAATCAGCAGTTACATTGTTAAAATTAAATTCTTTAATCAGTTGTAGAGCATTTTTAGCTTGCTTACTTCCGTGACTACGATTCATCCATTTTAAAACGCCATCATCAAAAGTTTGAATACCGATACTTATTCTATTTATACCAATTTGTTTAAACCACTCTAGTTTTTCTTTTGTTATATCGTCAGGGTTACATTCAGTGGTGATTTCTATAGATTTACTTATTTGATAATGTTTTTTTATCTCATTCAGTATTATTTCAAAATCTATTTTTTTTAGTAAACTGGGTGTACCTCCTCCAAAATAAATAGTTTCAATACATTTATTTTCAAGATAATCTTTTCTTAGTCTTATTTCATCAACGATTGATTTTATAAGATCTGGCTTTGTTTTTATATTTGTTGAAAAATGAAAGTCACAATAATGACAAGCTTGTTTACAGTATGGAATATGTATATATATCACTATTATTTATTATTGTAAGCTGACATTGTTTTTTCTAAGCCTATTGTACAAAAGCCTTTAATAAAGTTTATTGATTGCTCAATTCTTTCTGTTAATGTTTTATTTTCCTCATCATTCCATTCTCCAAGAACATAATCAATTTGATTTCCTTTAGCAAATTCAGCACCAACACCAAACCTAAGCCTTGTATAGTTTTGTGTATTAAGTACTAAATTGATGTTTTTTAAACCATTATGACCACCATCACTACCTTTTCCTTTCATTCTTAATGTCCCAAACGGAATGGCAAGATCATCAGTGATAATTAAGATGTTTTCTAGTGGAATTTTTTCTTTTTGCATCCAATAGTTTACAGCTTTCCCACTTAAATTCATGAAAGTAGAGGGCTTTAAGCAAACTAATGTACGTCCTTTAAATTTGACTTTGGTAATATCTCCTAGTTTCTCAGTTTTAAAAACAACATTGGACGCTTTAGCTAAAGCGTCCAATATGTTAAAGCCAATATTGTGGCGTGTGTTTTTGTATTCTGAACCTATATTACCTAATCCTACAATTAAGTATTTCATATAAGTAAATTAAGTTATGCTTCAGCTGCTGCTTCTTCTTCAGCCGCTTTGATAGATGTTCTAGAAGCTTTAACTGCTACAAGTACTGCAGATGGTGCTTCAGTAACGTTAAGTCCTTCAACATTAATATCTCCAATACGGATATCGTCACCAATTTCTAAGTTTGAAATATCAACTGTAATATTTTCAGGGAAAGAATCGATTGTTCCGTAAACATTTACTTTTCTGAAGAAAACTTCTTTACTACCACCCATTTTAACACCATTAGATGTACCAACAATTTTTACAGGTAATTTAGCTTTGATATTTTTATCTGAAGTTACTTCTAAGAAATCAACATGAATTGCTTTGTCTGATACTGGATCAAACTGAACATCTTTCATGATTGTTCTGAATTTAGTACCTTCTAAATCTAATTCAATTTCATATACTTCTGGAGTATAAATTAATTTATCTAAATCTGTTGAAGCAACAGAAAGATAAGTTTGCTCAGACCCTCCATAAACTACACAAGGAACTAAACCTTGTCTTCTTAATACTTTGGCATCTTTTTTTCCTACGTTCTCTCTTTTAGAACCGCTCAATGATACTTTTTTCATTTTATTTATTTATATAGTTGTGTTATTTACATTATTCTAAAGTGTGCACTTACAGATTCATCTTTTGTTAACGTTTTGATGATTTCAGCAAATAAAGGTGCAACACTCATTACTTTAATTTTATCTGATTGTTGTTTTAAAGGTATTGTATCTGTAACAACCAGTTGTGTTAATTTCGAATTGTTGATTCTTTCATATGCAGGGCCGCTTAGTATAGCGTGTGTACACAATGCCGTAACAGATTTTGCTCCGTTATCCATAAATAAATCAGCAGCTTTTGTAAGTGTACCAGCGGTGTCACACATATCATCAACTAAAATAACATCTTTACCACTTACATCACCTATAATTGTCATGTTAGCAACCTCATTAGCAACCTTACGTTGTTTGTGACATAATGCTAGTCCTGTATCTAAAAACTTAGCATAAGCATTTGCTCTTTTAGCACCTCCGGCATCTGGAGCAGCCATAATTAAATCTTTAGTTTTAGCTAATTCTTCTAAGTAAGGTAAAAATATCGTTGAACCATACAAATGATCTACAGGTACTTCAAAGAAACCTTGGATTTGATCAGCATGTAAATCCATTGTCATAATTCTGTCAACACCAGCAACATCTAACATGTTAGCAACTAATTTAGCACCAATAGCAACTCTAGGTTTATCTTTTCTATCTTGTCTTGCAAAACCGAAATAAGGAATTACAGCAATTATTTTATGTGCAGAAGCTCTTTTACAAGCATCAATCATCAATAAAAGCTCAAATAAGTTATCTGTTGAAGGAAAAGTACTTTGTACAATAAATACATCTTTACCTCTAACGGTTTCCTCTATTGAAACTTGAAATTCTCCATCACTAAATTTGCTTAGCTTTACTTCTCCTAAGGTAGTTCCAAAAGCTTCTGTGATTTCTTTTCCTAAATATTGACTTTTTTCTCCTGCGAAAATCTTAATTCCTGACATGATACTTAAATGCTAAAGTGTAATTTAATTAAGCACAAAGGTAATTAATGTTAGGGTTGTTAACAACTGTTTTTTAATTTAATTACACTATTGTTTTTTTGTGTAGTTTTTAACTATTATATTTGTGAAAATTATTATTGCTTATGCCTGAGTGGCGGAACTGGTAGACGCGCACGACTCAAACTCGTGTTCCTTTGGAGTGTGGGTTCGATTCCCACCTCAGGTACCATAAAAAAGCTTTAACTTGTTTTTACAGTTAAAGCTTTTTTTATTTAAATATATTTCTCGTATTACTCCTTTGTGAGTTTTTTTCTTTGATGATCCTTTTTAGATATTGCTATCAATTAACTCAAAGGTTTTTAATGATACACTTTCTTTAAATTATTCTTACTTTTGCTCTATAAATCATTAAATAGATAAGATGAAAAAAGCATTATTAGGGTTGCTTATAGTTTTAAGTGTTATTAGTTGTGGTAAAGATAAAGATACAAACCCAAGTAATGGAAGTGTTATTATTACTAATTATAACAATGAATTAAATGGGTATGTATTTGAGTATTCAAGTTACAGCTCCTCACCAGAAAGACTTACTGGTGATTTCAATTGTATTGCTACTTCTCAAACATTAACTATAACCCACATAGAATCACAAAAAGAGTTTGCTTTTAATCATGCTTCAAGTCAGGAAGCGGCTGGCTCAGAAGTGAAAAACTATGAAAAAAATATTGATGGTTCAATTGTTCAAGTACTTTGTACGATATATAATGGAGAAATTACTCAAATTGTAATTAGTAATGGAAGTGGAAGTGTTAAATTGAGTGGTCGACTATTAAATTATAATATATAATTAATAAAAAAAACCTCTTACTTAATTGTAGGAGGTTTTTTTTATGTCTCATACGCACGTGTAAAGGTTAACATTTGTTACGCTGTTTTTTTATTATCTGGCCCGTGATAAATTATATTAATTGTATTGTCTAAGACATCGGTTTTTTCTGTTTCTTCAATAGCCTTTGGCATCACAAAAGGTAATGTTTTAGTTATTAAGTTTACCTTGTCCCTATTCCCTAAATTATCGTAGGTGTTGACCATATCCTCCAGCGTAAAATCTAAAAAATCTTTAAGTAGTATTTTTGTTTCTGCTGTTGTTTTATTTCTTTTGCCTTTAGGTCTTCCGTTCCAGTTATTGGTTTGTTCTTTATTTAAGCTCATAGTTTGGTTTTTTGTTGTTTACTAAAGATAATCATTTCTAAAAAGAGCTTTTTTTAGCAACAAAAACAACAAGGAAAAATAACAAACTATATTATAAATAATCTTATTTTTTTAAATTAAATGTTTTCAATAAACTTTAAAAACACTTTTTTATGATGTTCTAAATCTAGATTTGGAGATACTGATACTCTGGCGATATAATCTTTATCACCTTCTTTAGTGGTACCTTGAGTAGATGTTGCTGGTATTGTCCAATAACAACCTTTCAATTGCCCATAACTCACACAATATTTACTTTCATTTGGTATTTCCGAAATCATTAAATTGATCAATTTATGATTTAATGCTCTTTTATAAGTTTCCTTTTCTTCAGGTGTGTTTCCTTTTGTAGGTAGGTCTAACGAAAAAACAGAAGGTGTAAAGCCTTGTTCAGCCAATTCTTCAGACACAAAGTTTATTTTAGCCTTTGGTAAAGTCTTGTTTATAAAATTCACAAAATCTCTTGTGTTTTTATAAGCATCAACAATTCTCTGTTCCATTGAAGGTAGTTGGTTTGCTAAAATTTCATATTGAAGTTTGGTAGCTTCATTGTCACACGCAATTAAATTTTTTTCAATTTTTTCAATCAAATATGCTGCTTTATTGTTAGAAACACAGTAACCAGCTGTACATTTTCCGCCACTTGGAAATTTTGATCCACTGGCATATGAAATACTTTTTACTGATGCTAAAATAGCATCTTCCTCTAAAAAATTAACATTAGGGCAAAACGTTTGGTCTAAAATAAAAACAGGGGCAATGGCCAATTTACCATTTTCTGTTTTACGTTCTAAACTTAATACTTCTCGTAATTTATTTAAATCAGGGACTTCAACTCTAGGGTTAGTTGGTATTTCAGCAATAATATATGGTACAGCATCTTGTTTTGCAATTTTATTTAAAACAGTATCAATACTCCTTACCATGTCATAACCATCATCAACAGGTAAATCAACAATATCAACATTATCTGAACAAGCAGCAACTCTTCTTGCTTGGTCGTTTGTTCCTCCATAACAATTTGGAGGAACTATAAATTTAATTTTTTTTCCTTTATGGTTCATCAAAGCGTCCTCTATTAATCCCATCATAATTGCATACTGAATTGATAGGCCACTTGATCCAACTAAAGGTTTTGTGTTTGATTTTGTTATTTTTTTGATGGAGTTTAAAACATCAACTTTGTTGGAAGAATTATATTCTTTAGTATTTAAAGGTTGATTTATAATTTGATGCAGAGCTATAAAACAATTTATTGGAGTCATTGAAATTGTTTCCCTTCTTCTTACATGTTGAATTTCGGAGATATAGTGCTCATTCTCTTCTTTGTTAATAAATAAAACACTTCCAATATTTTCAATATTATTGATGCTAAAATCGATGTTTTTATTTACATTAAATTCAGATATATTTTTCGTTTTTGAAAGTAGTATTGTTGAACCATCATATTTTGAAACATCCTCAATTTCGTCAATTTTTTTAACATCAAATTGATATTTGTACACTCTTTTTATTAAATCGGCGTCAAACATTTGTGGTAACTCATCAAAGTAAACAATTTGAGTGTTTTTATGTAAAAAGAAATTCTTTCTAAGAATTGCTAAAATAGGCATTGTTTGTGACGAAAAACTAATAATGTTTTGTGCTTTCGTATGATTTAATTTAGCTATGGTCCATTCAAGAATACTTGATAATGGATGTCCTAATCTAATATAATCATATGCTGTAGGAAGGTTTTTTAGTGCTGATAAAGAACTGTTGTTAGTGTTATAAAACTCACTAAACTGCTCTGTAAATTCAGTTTTTGCCTTGTCTTCGTTGTATATGTCTAATCTGTGAGTGGTTAATGTTAGCCAATCATTAGGCATATTTTTTATTACATCTGATATATAGCTTAATACTTTATTATCTTTCATAGTAAAACTTTAATTGGTGTTTTCAACTTGCTAATCAATGCTTAAAGTTTATCTTAATTTTAGCACAACAGTAGGTATGAAATTATTTATCTGGTAAAGATATATTGATTACTTGTAATTTTTATAAAATAATAATGGATTTTAAATAAAATAACATCTAACAATAATGTGCTATTATGATTTAATATTGGTGTTTTTAATGTCTTAAATTATTCAAGTCCAAATTTTAGCATTGAAATAATATTATGATTATTATCAAGTTTTAAAAAAGGATATTCAACCTTACTTAAAAAAAGCCCATTTGGATAGGCTGGTTTTTTTTCTTTCAAATCTATTTTTAAATTTAAAATTTGCTCAAACTTT
>CALTNV010000088.1 GCA_943845485.1 uncultured Flavobacteriales bacterium
ACCCCATACTAAAGCGTGGTACCTTCTTTCAGTAGTTCTATCAAAAAATTGCTTTCCTAAATTAGATAATGCCTCCTCTGTTTTAGCCATTACCATAATACCAGTAGTGTGTTTATCTAATCTATGAACTAATCCTGGTCTATCAGTACTTTCTCCTTGAAAAGGAAGGTTTTGAAAATGATAAATCAGGGCATTTACCAATGTTCCAGAATAATTTCCGTAACCTGGATGAACAACCATATTAGAAGGTTTGTTAATAACAATTACAGTATCATCTTCATGAACTATATCTAAAGGAATATCTTCCGGAATTAATTCAATTTCTCTGACAGGATAAGGCATCTCAACCGTTATCACATCATTAGGTTTTACTTTGTAATTAGATTTAACAGCTACATCATCAACTTTAATATATCCTGCTTTTGCAGCATCTTGTAGTTTATTTCTAGTAATATTAGGAATTCTATCAATCAAAAACTTATCAATTCTTAAAGCAGTTTGTCCTTGATCAGCCACAACTCTATGATGTTCAAATAGCACACCTTCTTCACTTACATACTCTTCACTCATATCTTTATTTAATTCTTGATGATTTTTTTAACTGCAAAAGCACCTGTTTCTTTATCTTGAATTTTCAAGAAATAAAGGCCTTTTTGATTATTACTAATATTAACTACTGTATTATTTTTAAAAGTAGATTTTAAAATAAGCCTACCCGAAATATCTAATACATTTATTAAATAATTTTTATTTTTATCATCCACTTCAATATTAAAAAAACCATTGCTTGGATTTGGAAAAATTTTGAAATCATCTTGCAAAGTTAATTCTTTAACTGACAATACAGAATCATTAATCCCCATTTTAAAAACTGGCCTTATCATCAACGAGCCTTCAACTGAAAACTGCTTAAATGTTTCTCCTACATCATTAACGTAATATATTTTTCCTTGAGTATTATTGGTATTTAAAT
Organism: uncultured Flavobacteriales bacterium; assembly: GCA_943845485.1. Next base: position 974 of record CALTNV010000088.1, read on the forward strand.
CAAAACCTATATTAATTCCTTCTGATTGGGAAACAGATTTTTCTTTTTGCTTTATACCAACGTAAAACTGATTAGTTACATTAACAAAGTCTTCAAAATAATAACGTTGAAAGTTATTTGTTCCTTGACCGTACGAAGGATAAGAATAACTTACGTTTTCAAAATAAGGATTATTATTCAAGTCGTCCCATACAGCAAGAGTAAAAGGGATAATAGAAGGGTCACTTGTATTAGGAATAAAACAGATGTCTAAAGCTTTTAAAGTATCTCCTGTATTAAAAGTTGTATATTCTAACGCTATTTGAGGATAAACTTGAGCTGATGTTACAAATAATTGTGCCTCTGCACTACCATCGTCATAAGCATAATAGTCATTAAAAACTTGATTATAATAACAAGTATCATTACTTAACAAAGTATCGTTAGGTGTACTGGTACTTACGGAAAATGCTAAATTAAAAATGGGTGTTGAATCTGCTGGTATACTGGTGTTAAATATGTAATTAAAATTATTGTATATATCAAATGACTCACCTGAAGAAGTATTAGCAGCAATACTTGCGCTAGAACCTCCCCCTATATTTTCAATATGAGTTGGTACATCTTTATTAGAAATTTGATACTGTAAATCAATTAAAATTTTGGGTGCATCATCATTATTTCTAAAAGGAGTAAAAACTTCAGATATCATTCTACTATCTGGATCATTTAAATAATCTCTCCATAACATTGCAGTGTATCCATTTAATAATGATGGAGCATTATACTGCATGGCTAAATCATCATATATCGTATCTCCTTCGCTCCTATTTTTATCCAGAAAAACATAATCTAAATACCATAAATCTCTAACCCCACTTAGTGAACCATAGTTTTTAAATCGAAATTGAAACCCTTTATAGTGATAAAGAGGGTTGTTGATATGAATTATTTGTTGTTTAAAATCTTCTTGACTAAAATAAATACTACTCCAAACATAATCCCAATCATTTAAAATTGGATTATAAAACTCCAAAACTAATGAGTCATCAGGATTAACAGTAACATCAGCAGAATTACCAATAGTTTGGTAAAAAAAACTTATATAAATATCATTACCTCCTATACTTAAATCAATAGGTTTAGAGGTTAAATAATCAGCAATTCCTCTTGCTGTTGAACTCTCTGAATACATTTGACCATATTCATCAGCTCCATCAAAACTAGCAACATTTATAGTTGGTGGATTAATTGGTAATTCAGATGAAATAAAAGTAAAGTTATCCATCCAAATAGAAAGCTTACCATTGTCTGGAACATTGTAAAAAGTTTTACTTGTTTGCTGAACCAATTGATCATCATTAATAACAAAAACAGTATCCGGTACATCAGATATGTTCCATAAAGTATCAATTAAATCATAGGGAGGATAAGCTACTAAAGAAAAATAGGAAATAGGGTAATTAAAAAAGTCGGCAGTATCAATAAAAAAACTTCCTTGAGGTACAGCTGTTAAAACCTCATCACCATCAACAGAGTCATATTGGTATCTATAAGTAATTAAACTACTGTATTTAGTGTCAGGTAAAACTGGTATGCCACCTTGTAAAACATAAGGATAATTTAGATTTGAAATACCAGGATCTAAAATATCAAATTGATACTTTTTATATTTATTTGTTGAAAAGTCATCAAAAAATGGTAATGAAATAGTATCAATATCATATACTACGGTATCTTTTAACACATCTCCTCTCAGTGAAAATGAAGAAACATTTCTAATTTCTTTATACTGATTCTTTAATGAAAGATTAATTGTTAAAGGATCTAAACCAATGGAATTTTCTTGTGCTCTAATACTTGAGATAGAGCCAAGAAGTAATAAAAAAATAAATATCTGTTTGTTAATATACATCATATATTAATTATAAATCTCCTTTTTTTCCTAAAATTAACTGAACTGGTTGACCTTGATTTATTGTTCTTGTACTGTCAGCTTTTGGAATTTGACTAACAACTATTGATGATAACGAATCAGTTCTAGATTTTATTGAAGGTAGACAAGATGTTTTATATAAAACTAATTTTTTATTTTTTATTATGCTCTTAGCTTTAGAAAAAGACATACCAATTAATTTTGGAACAGTAATAGAGGTATTCCTTTTATAATTACCTACATATAAGTCTACCTTTGTTCCGTAAGGTAGTTTTTCTTTATCACTTACCGTCTTTCCTTTATATCTAACATCAATCACACAGTTACTACAATCATTAGTTCTAACGGATCTTATTCTCCCTAATTTAAATCCAGAAATCAACATTTTACTTTTTAATAAACGCAAGGGTATGTGATCCCAATTGGGAAAGGATTTTAAAATTGTTTTAGTGGAGTTAATCGTTAAATAAATTGTTCTTTCTGCTTTTACCTTTCTTGGTGTAGAGTCTGAAAGTAAATAAGGCAATGGAATTTGCTCTACTATAACACCTTTTTCTTTATTAGGAATAAATACTGAATCGATTATCTCATATTTTAAATGATTACTTTTCAACTGAAATACAACATCATCTATTGTATTTCCAACTAAATCAGGAACTTCTATTAAATTACTTTTATCATGTAAAGTATAATCATCAACTGTTGATAAAACATATTTTACTAATCCAATAATAACAACTGCTGCCAACAAAATAGTAACATAAGGTTTTTTAGTAATAAAATAGGTAAAAAAAGATTTCATTATTTATTTTTAGTATTACATTTATCAATAAACAAATATACAATAATATTACTTGTTGAATAAAATAGCTTATGAAAAAGAAAAATGTAGCTGTTGTTTGTGGAGGTTACACTGGAGAGAAAGAAGTTAGTATTAATAGTGCCGGAACTATTATAAATGAAATTGATAAAAATTTATTTATACCATATTTAATCATTATTGATGAAAAGAGCTGGACGCTTGAATATGAAAACAACAGATACCTGATTGACAAAAATGATTTTTCTGTTGTTCTAAATAATCAAAAATTAACTTTTGATATTGTTTATAATACGATACACGGAACACCTGGTGAGGATGGTAAACTACAGGGCTACTTTGATATGATCAACATTCCGTATTCCGGAGTTAACAGTTATTTATCTGCCTTGACTTTTAATAAATCTCATTGTAATATTATTTTAAATAATCTTGGTTTTAAAACTGCACAACAAATACTATTAAATAAAAATGATAATGTTGATCATCATTATATTGTTGACACCTTAAAACTTCCTCTTTTCATTAAACCAAATGGTGCAGGATCTAGCTTAGGTATTTCAAAAGTTTATAAAACTGAAGATATTGATTTTGCATTAAAAAAAGCATTTAAAGAAAGTGATGATGTTTTAATAGAAACATTTATTGACGGTATAGAACTAACTTGTGGGGTATTAACTTTAAATAATAAAATTATTGCTCTACCACCAACAGAAATTATCTCAGAAGGCGATTTTTTTGATTATGAAGCTAAATATCATGGTAAAAGTAGAGAAGTCACTCCTGCTAGAATTTCTAATAAAAATTTAAATACAATACAGTCAATAGTTAAAGAGATATATAAGAAATTACATTTTAAAGGGGTGATAAGAATTGATTTTATAATTGATGAAATCAAAGGCCCTCATATTATTGAAATTAACACAAATCCAGGAATGAGTCCAGCAAGTATCATACCTCAACAAATTAAAAAAAGTGGATATTCTGTTAAAGAAATGATTACAAATATTTTAAACGACACATCAATTTAATACTTCAAATAACTAAAGTGTTATTTGATACTGATATTAAACACAAGCTAAATGATTTTGTAAACCTAATCAACTTATAAAATAAATGGAAAACAGTATTAAAATCTTAATTTATATACACGCTTTTTTTGGTGGTTTAGGTTTAACAACTGGTACACTTAGTTTATTAGTCAAAAAGGGAGCAAAAGCTCATAAGCTATTTGGTAAATTATTTTCAATAGGAATGCTTACAAGTTCAGCAATTTCATTACCTATATCTTGGTTACCAAATCATAAAAACATACTTCTATTTTTAATTGGATTGTTTACTATTTACCTGGTTATATCTGGAAATCAAATTCTGAATTTTAAATCAAAAGATAAAAAATCAGTATCTACTTCTGATAAACTACTTTCAGGAAGTATGTTTATAGCTTCTCTATTTATGCTCATTATTGGTATATATGGACTAATAAATCATAACCAAAAACATATATTATTTACCTTTTTTGGGATTATTGGACTTACATTGACGATTAAAGATTTTATATTTTTTAAAAATTTCTCAAATCTAGAAAACAAATATCTTTCTAATCATATTGGCAAAATGGTAGGAGCTTTTATTGCTTCAATTACAGCTTTTATAGTTGCAGGTATTGGCATGAGTAATTTAATAAGTTGGACATTACCATCTGTTATAGGGACGATTTACATAATATACTGGAGAAAAAAAGTAAAAACAATTGCCTTCCTAAACTAAAAAATATTTTTAAGCTAATTAATTGTTTGATACCAGAAATTTAAATTCATTAGGCCACATAATTAAAGACAATTTTTCATCACATAGGTATCAAATCTTGATATTTAAAGTTGCTCTTTATTTCTCTAAAAGCTGTAATCTATTAAATTGTTTTTTTGAAACTTTTCTTAAAAGAAAAACTAAAAGGAAATTATATTTTTTTGTTTTATTGATAGAAATTGTAAAAATTACAGAAGCTCATATCATACATATATAAAACTACTTTGAATTAGCGTGCTATTTTGTTTTACTATTAATCTAAAGACTGATTGTAATTAGAAGCTCTTTCAAGCAACAACTCATAATCTTCCGGAGAAATATCGATGTAATAATAATGAGCAGGATTAACATGTTTACCATCTTTTTTAACCTCGTAATGTAAATGTGGTGCAGTAGAACTCCCTGTATTTCCAACATACCCTATCACTTCACCTCTTTTTACTCGCTGACCTCTCCTAACATTAAAAGAATTCATATGAGCGTATAATGTTTTATAACCGTAACCATGATTAATAATGATATTTCTACCATATCCACCATATACTTTTTGAACTCTTTCTACAATACCATCTCCTGTTGCATAAATTTCTGTTCCTTTTGGAGCAGAAAAATCCATTCCCTTGTGCATTGCCCTAACTTTTAAAATAGGATGCATTCGATAACCATAACCAGAAGCCATTCTTTTAAGATTTTTATTTGCTACTGGTTGAATAGCAGGAATAGAAGATAACATTAATTTTTTATCATCAACTAAAGACTTAATTTCATCAAAACTTTTAGATTGAACATAAAGACGATTCATTAAACTATCTAATCTTTTTTCAACATTAATTAATAAATCTGCCTCCTCTAAAGCCTGTAAATTTTTATATCTATTTACACCACCTAACCCTCCATTTCTTTTAGTTGAAGCTATAGGTGCAGTTTCAAATATTGTTCGATAAACAAAATCATCTCTATTCTCAATATCTGACAAAACAGCAGAAGATAGTTTTATTTTATCCTCAAGTCTTTTAAACTCATTCTTTAGTTTACCATATTCAACTTGAAGTTGTTTATGTTTTGGTGATTTAAAAATGGAAAAACTTATAAACAAGGTAATTGATGCAATAATAACACCGGTTGCCATGTGTTTTAAAGCGTTAAACATTTTAGCCTTAAACCCCTTGTCAATTCTTTGATAAGTAAAATCTTCAGGATTAAATTTATATTTTGCCATATTTTAAACAATATATAAAGCGCAAGTTACCAAAATAATTTAAATTTGCACCCTATACTTTTTATAACCAAAATTATGAAGTCTGCTGAAATAAGAAAAACGTTTTTAGAGTTTTTTGCTAAAAAACAACACGAAATAGTTCAATCTGCTCCAATGGTAGTTAAGAATGATCCTACATTAATGTTTATTAATGCCGGCATGAATCAGTTTAAAGATTTATTTCTTGGTAATTCACCTATCAAATACTCAAGAATAGCAGATACACAAAAATGTTTAAGAGTTTCTGGAAAGCATAATGATTTAGATGAAGTTGGTGTTGATACCTATCACCATACAATGTTTGAGATGCTTGGAAACTGGTCTTTTGGCGATTACTTTAAGAAAGAAGCAATTTCTTGGGCTTGGGAGTTATTAACTGATGTTTACAATATTGATAAATCAAGGTTATACGTAACTATTTTTGAAGGTGATAAAAACGATGGAACATCAAAAGATATTGAAAGCTTTAATATTTGGAAAGAGTTTATTGATGAAGATAGAATTATAGAAGCTTCAAAAAAAGATAATTTTTGGGAAATGGGAGAAACTGGCCCCTGTGGAGCTTGTTCTGAAATACATGTTGACATTAGACCAGATTCTGAAAGATCTAAAATTGATGGGAAAACATTGGTAAATGAAGACCATCCTCAAGTTGTAGAAATTTGGAACCTTGTATTTATGGAATATACTCGTATGGCAGATGGAAGCTTAAAAAATCTTCCTTCAAAACATGTCGATACAGGTATGGGGTTTGAAAGATTAGCTGTTGTTCTTCAAGGTAAAACATCTAATTACGATACAGATGTTTTTATGCCTTTAATTAATAAAATTGAACAAATTACAGGATTTAAATATCATGCAACAGATAAGCTTGAAGATGTTTCTATTAGAGTGATTTCTGACCATATAAGAGCAATTGCATTTGCCATAGCAGATGGTCAATTACCTTCTAACAACGGTGCCGGATATGTCATTAGACGAATATTAAGAAGAGCTGTTAGGTATGCTTATACTTACTTAAACACAAAATCACCATTACTATATGAAATACTTCCTATATTAGTTCAGCAAATGGGAGATTATTTCCCTGAATTAAAAAATCAAGAAGAGTTAATTTCCAAAGTAATCAAAGAAGAGGAAGAAAGTTTTTTACGTGCACTTGAAAAAGGAATAGTTAAATTTGATGATTATGTAAAAGCAAACCCTAATAAAGAGATAAATGGTGATTTTGCCTTTGAACTATATGATACTTACGGCTTTCCTATTGATTTAACTTCTTTAATGGCTGATGAAAAAAACCTTAATGTAGATATGAAAGGTTTTGAAAAAGCTTTAGAAAAACAAAAAAATAGATCGAGAAAGGCAACTTCAATTGAAAATGATGATTGGGTAGAATTACTTGAAGATGACAAGGAAGAGTTTATTGGATATGACTATTTAGATACCTCTATTAAAATCACTAAATACAGAAAAGTTACTCAAAAAAATAAATCTTTTTTTCAATTAGTATTTAACCTTACCCCTTTTTATGCAGAAGGTGGAGGACAAATTGGTGATAAAGGTTATATTGAATATGAAGGCATTAAAACCAGTATCTTTGATACTAAAAAAGAAAACAACCAAATTTTACACTTTGTAAAAGAGTTACCATTAAACCCTAAAGCTACTTTTACTGCAAAGGTTAATATTGAAAAAAGAGCATTAACTACCAAAAACCATTCTGCAACTCATTTACTTCATGAAGCTTTAAGAAGTGTTTTAGGAACACATATAGAACAAAAAGGATCTTTAGTAAATGATGAGCATTTAAGATTTGATTTTTCTCATTTTAGTAAAGTTACTGATGAGGAAATTAAAGCCATTGAGATTTATGTAAATCATAAAATTAGCAATCATATAGAATTACAAGAATATAGAAATACCCCTATTGAAGAAGCAAAAAAAATGGGTGCTGTTGCTTTATTTGGT
>CALTNV010000089.1 GCA_943845485.1 uncultured Flavobacteriales bacterium
GGATTCACAAAAAATCCCTCTAATTCAAGATTTAATTTTATGGAATCTAACAAACTTTCTTCATCTTCTAACAATAAAATTCTTTTCATAAATAAAATTTAAATCATAGCAACTTATGCAAAAATATGGCATTCAAATAAATCTAAGCATTTTAGATAAATATTTTTTATCTTTACCTCTATTATTATTGAGTATACCACACCAAATATCATAAAAATATACATGGTTATGAAATCATCGCTTTTACCACGCTTTTTATTCTTATTTATCTTATTTATCACAATATCTGCTAGTTCAATTTTTGCTCAATCTGAAGAAAAACCTCAGTTTCAAGCAAAAATTGAAGATTTAGAGACAGGTAGAAAAATTGATAATGTAATTATTGAAATTTATAAAAATGGAGCTTTAGATAACACTATTATTTGTAATGATGGAAAACTAAATACAAGCCTGGATTACGACAACGACTATGTAATTAAAATTGGTACAAATGAAAGTTACATTACTAAAATAGTTGAATATGACACAAGAGATATACCTCAAGATGTTATAGATAAAGGAAATCTTTCTTTTACAGCAACAATTTCATTATTTAAAAACATTGAAGGATTAAATACAAATGCATTTAAAAAACCAATAGCAAAAATTGCATATTCTGAGCTAATTGATGACATGCATTATGATGAGGATTACACCAGACAGGTTTATGGAGAACAAAACAAAGTTGTTGAGGAATACAAAAAGCTATTAGCAGCAGAAGCTAAAAAAGAAGCTGCTAAACAAAAAGAATATGAAAGACTAATGAAAATTGGTTTAAAATCATATACATCAAAAGATTATACTGAAGCGAGAAGTTTTTATGAGCAAGCATTAGAATTATACCCTGATGACATTAATGCTTTGAAAAAAATTAAAGCAATTGAAGAGGCTTTAAAAAATCAAGAAGCAGCTTTAGCATTGGAAGCAGAAAAACAAAAACAAGCAAACTTTGATAAAAAAATAAAAGAAGCAGACGCTTCAATTTCATCACAAAATTATATTGAGGCTTTAGCTTTATTAAATGAAGCAAATACAATAATACCAAATAGTAATATTACTACTGGAAAAATAAATGAAGTTAATGAATTGATCAACCAGCAAAAGCAATTAAATGCAAATTATTTGTCAAAATTGCAAGAAGGTGAAAATGCATTAATTAATAAAAATTATAATGGAGCATTAGCACTTTACAAAAAAGCATCTGAATTAAAACCTAAGGAAACAAAGCCTAAAGAACAAATAACAAAAATTGAGTCAATATTAAATAATTTAGAGGCTTATAATTCAAATATTGTAAAGGGAGATGAGAAATTTTCTGATAAAAAATATACAGAATCAATAAAGGACTATGAAAAAGCCTTATTACTTGTTCCAGGAGACGAAAATGCAAAATCAAAAATATTAGCTGCTAAGGAACAAATTGCTTTACTAAATGAAGAAAATGATAAACTTGCTTCATTTGACAAATATAATAAACAAGGTGATAACTTTTATAATGCTAAAGATTATGACTCTGCAATAACATCTTACAACAAAGCATTAGCAATTAAAAATGACCCAGAAATAGTTATTAAAATTGAAGACTCTAAAGAGAAACTAATATCCCTTAATCAAAATAAAAATGAAGAGGAACAATTTAAAAAATTAGTTAAAGAAGGAGATGAACTTTACAACTCTAAAGATTTATTAAATTCAAAAGACAAATACACACAAGCCCTAGTTATTAGAAGTGATGACAAAGCTGTTAAGAGTAAATTATCATTGATAAATGACCTTTTAGCTAAACAGGATGCTAGTGAATTAGAAAATAAAAGCAAATTGGAAAAAGAAGCTTTATTAGTTAAAGAAGGTAATAATGCCTACAATAATGAAAATTATGAGCAAGCTATAATCCTTTACTCAGAAGCTAAAGCTTTAAATACTATAAACAGCTCAAATATTGATGATAAAATAAGGAATGCTGAAATTGAAAAAGATAAACAATTAAAAAATCAGGAAGCAGAAATAGCAGCAATTGCTAAACAAGATGGTTTAAAAAATGAACAAGAGCTATATATTTCAAAAGCAGATAACTACTTTAAAAAAGGGAATTATCAAACAGCTTTAAACTACTATAAAAAAGCAAATGAAATAAGCTCTTCAGATTATGTAACAAATCAAATAAATGAAAGTAACAAAAACTTATCTACTAAACCAGAAGACAACATTGTTTACACTTCAATAAAAGAAGATAGTTATGAAGCTAGACTTTTAAAAAGATTAGAAGACCAAAAAAGAGGTTATAAAAGTTCTGATGAAAAAGTAAAAATTCAAGAGGAAGAAAAAATAATGAAAGAAAATATCAATATTATAAATCAACAAAATGATGCTGTTGAAATTTCTAAAATTGAACAAAAAACAATTGAAAATAATCAAGAAAATATAGATGTTATAAAACAACAAATTTCTGAGATAAATGAAAATGAAGAAAACTTTCAAATTATCAAGGAAAACAATAACAAATTAGCAGTTACAAAAGCTGAAATAGAAAAATCAGAAATTGATAATAATGATAAAAACTATGAGAAAAATTTAAAAAAATTACATGTTATTGAAAATGACTATGAGAATTCAATGGAAGAAATGAATAGTCAAGAAGTAAAAACAAGGAGTGAAAACTCAGAAAAATTAAAAAAACAATACAACAACTCAATTATTGATGATAACATATCGGAAAATAATTTAAAAATTATAGAACAAAAAGAAACAATAAAAGAAAACAACAAAATAATTAATGACGAAAACAAAGTTTTTATAGAAGAACAAGAGCTTATAAATAAAAACTATAAGGATTCATTAAAAACATATTCTTCTTCAAATGACCCTACTAGAGTAAAAAACAATCAGGAAATTGAAAAAAGGAAAAATGAAATTATTAACCATGAACTTTCAATGAATGAAGCCGAAGCTCAAAATAGAATTGATGCTGAAAATAAACTAAATTCTAAAGAATATAATAAACCTGTATATAACAATCAGTTTAAGTCAAAACTTGCAAAAGATTACCCGGAAGGTAAAACAGAAACGATAAGCGAAGTAAAAAATGAAAATGGAGAAATTATAGAAACTATTACTAAAATAATAATCATCTCAGGAAATACTGGTTCAGAATATAAAAAGACAGAATCAAAGTGGGGAGTTATGTATTTAAAAAATGGTAACCATATATCAAAAAACACTTTTGATGTAGAAACATCAGTAAGAAAAGACTAAACCAATGATTAAAGAAATTGATATTAAAATACTTCCTCATCAAATTAAAGATGAGGAAGTTTTTTTTAATAAAATTAAGGAAAAACTCCCTTCTTTTAATAAAAAAAATCACCAATTCAAAATACATAAATACTCTATTGATGCTAGAAGAAAACCCGTTTATTTTAATTACAAAGTTCATGTGTTTTCAATAAATGATAAATTAACCACAATAGAAGATTTATTTGTTGATTACAAAGATGTATCTCATCAAAAAGAGATTCATATTATAGGTACAGGACCTGCAGGGCTTTTTGCAGCTTTGAAAGCTATAGAAAGTGGGTATAAGCCAATTGTTTATGAAAGAGGTAAAAAGGTTAGGGATAGAAGAAGAGATTTAGCGAAATTAAATAAAGAATCCATTGTAAATCCTGAATCCAATTATTGCTTTGGAGAAGGAGGAGCAGGAACTTTTTCCGATGGCAAGCTTTATACAAGATCAAAAAAAAGAGGGGATGTAAATAAAATTCTTACGCTGTTAGTTCAGTTTGGTGCTACAGAAGATATTCTAAAAAATAGTCATCCACATATAGGAACAAACAAGCTCCCTAAAATCATAGAAAACATTAGAGATTTTATTATTAATATGGGCGGCGAAGTACATTTTGACTCTAAATTAACGAGTCTTGAAGTTAAAGATGATCAAGTAAAATCGATAACTATTAATAATAAAATAACGGTCCCTGTTCATAAATTAATTTTAGCAACAGGACATTCAGCTCGTGATATATTTCATTTATTAAATGATAGTGGTGTTGATATTGAAGCAAAGCCATTTGCACTTGGTGTGAGAATTGAACACCCAAGAGGATTAATAGACAAGATTCAATACCACACCCAGGATATTGACTATAATTTACCTCCTGCATCTTATAGTTTAGTCCATCAAGTAAACAATAGAGGTGTTTATTCTTTTTGCATGTGTCCTGGGGGAATCATTGCTCCATGTGCTACCGAGCAAGATGAAGTGGTAACAAATGGATGGTCACCATCTAAAAGAAATGGTAAATTTAGTAATAGTGGAATAGTAGTTGAAGTTAAGCCTGAGGATTATGCACATCTCAGAGAAGAGCATGGAGAATTGGCTGCTTTAGCATATCAAAAACAAGTTGAAAATAAAGCTTGGATTGCTGGTGGTAAAACTCAAGTAGTTCCTGTTCAAAAAATGACTGATTTTGTTAATCATAAAATTAGTAAATCACTTCCTGACACTTCTTATGTACCTGGTATTAAATCTGTAGATTTAACTAAAGTTTTACCTTACGAAATTTCGTCAAGACTCAAAGAGGGTTTTAAAGCTTTTGGAAGAAAGATGAAAGGCTATTTATCTGAGGATGCTTTACTCCATGCTCCCGAATCAAGAACTTCGTCACCTGTTAAGATTCCAAGAAACAGAGACGATTACGAGCACATTAGTGTGAAAGGACTCTACCCTTGTGGAGAGGGAGCTGGTTATGCTGGCGGAATTATTAGTGCCGCAATTGATGGTGAAAAATGTGTGGAATTTGCTGTTAAAAATTATTAATTAATGACTAAGATTCACAACTATTTAATTTAATTATTTATATTTGAACTATACCGTATAGATACTTGTTAAGAAAAACTAACAACTTTAAAATATAAAGTTTACTTTAGTTAACAATGGCGAGCTGCATCCTTTAGGAGTTCATAGAACATGGCAGATTACAGCGTTAAATAAGAAATTTTAGATCCTTATTAGAAGAGATTTTTCTTCCCTCTATACGGTTTTTTCCTTTTACTTTTCCTTTAGTTGAATTTATATATATTTTAATAAACTTATTATGTCAATAATTATGACATAATAAGTCTACATATTATATTTGCAATTATTGTTTTATTATTGATAGCATAATTATGGCAACAAAAACAAAAAAAGAAGTTTCAAAACTTCAGTTTGACAAAGACACA
>CALTNV010000090.1 GCA_943845485.1 uncultured Flavobacteriales bacterium
AAAGCACAAATTCATGGGCTTTTCCTGAAGGTCTACCACCTCCACCTTCTTTACGTTGACTAGATTGCCCTGTAAATACAATCGTACCCCTTTTCCCTTCATTATCAGGAACTGCCACAGATTTATTTTGTCCTTGAACTGAATTAAAAGTGCTAGTAAGTTCTTTACCTTTTACTTTATTATATTTATCAATAATAGAAGTATCTGAAGGTCTTGTTTTATAATCAGATCTAAAAGTTGTTCCTAAAACAGCATCAACTTCTTTATGATGTATATGCAGAAAATCACATTCTTCAATAAGCCATCTCCCATCTTCTCCCATTTTCATCCATCCGGCACAAACTTTATTTGTGTTATAAGATTTCATATATAGAGAATTTTGAGTTAAATCTCTAAATGAATATCTATCATCATTTACCAAGTTTGGGTTTAACCTCGAGAAACTCATGATTTCCAGAACCGAACGAAACATCCCTTTTAAAGAAGATCCTGGAATAAAGAAATGTTTCTTGCCATCCTTATCAAAATAATGAGAAGACTCATTCGTTTCAGCATCTTTACTATGCCCATTTCTTATAAAAATGGGGGTTTTGGCCGTTAAAGTAAGTTCAATTTCTCCACTTTCTCCATCAGAAAAAGGCACATCATGACTCACTTGGTTTGCCCATTTAGGTTTATACACCTGATCCTCATTTGGAGCAGGTACAAAATTATAAGTTGACTTTATCATCGTTTTTTTTTATTCAGCGTTATTAAATCCACAAAACACAATAGCTTTCATTTTTAAAACCGGCATGTTTTCACATAATTCATCTTTCTCTTCTAACCATATTTGTTTAAAACGTAATTTTTTAACAGCAGGTGATAATCGATGTGGTAAATATTGCTTATTTTCGAATACAGCACCTTCTTTTTCTAGTGCATCGAGGTCGAATTCTGTAATTTGATAGTTGTCGCTATGTTGAATATGTATAGCTGTCTTTTTTTCTTTACAATACAATAAAGCTTCTATTATAAAAGGGTTGGTTGAAACGCCATCAAAATCATATATTTCATTCATTAATACCTTTGGTTCACTCGCATCCGACTTCCAAATATAACCTTCGAAAGCAATTTTAGGTATTTCGTTTAAATTGTGATAAATAGCTTTCATTAAATCTCGTTTTTAGTATTGTAATTAAAAATTTCTACACCATCTTTTAGCACTGTTCCTGTAAATATACCGTGCCCCTTAGTGGTCATTCCGCCCAATGGAAGCAACCCTTTTGCAATATCTTTGAAAGCTTCATCTAAAGATTCAGTAATTTTTGTGTCATTTAATGCTCCCTCTGAGTCTTTTACATACACATCAAAACAAAAATCATTTTCTAATAAATTACTTACCTTTTCACTAAATAAAGCACCATTGATTGCGCCACCAGTAAAACGGTCTATAGCAACATGGTTGAATATTTTATTGTTATATATTTCGTTTTCAGAATAATACCAATCATTTATAAACACATTTCCTGCTTGTGCGTCTTTCACATTTTCACCTGCTTTGCCAAACAACGTCGCAACAGCCTCATTATTAGAACCAACAGTACCATTTTCCTCATCTGCATATTGCTCTTTTAATTTATTGTAATGAAAAGCTGTTCTATGAGCTATCGCTCCTTTGATAGAGGATGCAGGTATAACCGTTTGTTTTTCGAACGCTAGTGTATTGTTTTTATAGATAACAACATCTTCTTCTAAAGGTTTGTTGTCTGCTTCATCATCCCCAAAACCCTCACTAAATACAAAGAAGGAGTCTGGTGATAAATTTAGTTTATAATGTGTGTAACCAACTGCGGTAATACTCTTATCAACTGCAACTACTTCTTTAAAAGGTAACTTTGCGTTCAAAGAAGGGTTCAAATTTAAATACTCATTAAAATCAGCTTCTTTTTCTAGGTTGTATATTTTATTAAATAATGCGATTACCTTTAAACTACCATAGCCGTTTCGTGTACCTGAACCAATTCTAAAAGTAGGACTTTGAATTTGTTTTATTAATGAAGCCCAAACTTCATGATCATCTGCAGTTCCTTTTAATTCCATTTCAAACACAAATCGAACCCCTTTATAAACAACTTCATTATCGAAAAGACCATTTTCTTTTGCGACACCTTTTTCCGTGATACGGACATGTTGGCGAGACGGTAAATTATTAAACCTAGCTATAAGCTGTTGCTCTATAACATCTGCGATACCTTCGCTTACTTCTGACTGATTTAACAGCATGTATGCAGCACTTACCTTCACTAATGAAGCAGCGCCATCTTTTTTACTTGAAGAAGCTCCAAAAATGCGTGAACACCACTCTTTCTTATTCAATGAGTGCCTTAAAACCCCTGTAAGAGATGTTCCTAAAATCATCGGAAATCCATTGCTGTCTTTTTGTACTAGAGCATCTTTCATTAAAGAGGCTTCCCCCGATCCTACAAACAAAGGCGTCTCCGCTTCAATAATAAATCTACCTATATAACGATGTGTATGTTTCTTTTCCATATTTAGCTTCTTTTATTTTCTTTTGCCATTTCTGCTGCAAATTTGGCAATAAAAATAGTTCCTAAACTCTTGTATTTCATGAACAATTGCTCAAAATTATTCCTATTTTGCCCTCTATTTTTACCCCAGTATTTCTCATCTGCAACACCGTGTGTGAGGTAACCTGCATCTTTGTCAAAAAGTTGATTGTAGAGCGCATCCATATCTTTGGCTTTACTCGCATATGCTCTGATACCGCCCCACTGACTAGACGATATTTTTTTTAAGTTTTGTATTTCTCGACGGGTCGAATAAATCTCCTCTTGAATACTTTTAGAAATCGTTAATTCGACCTTTTTGAGTTCTTGTTTTTGTCTTAAAAATTTACCTAAAGTAGTTTTAGCATTGATACCTAATTCTTTACCGTCGGTTGCCAAAGCGTTGTTTACTTTTTGTTTAAAATCAAATCCTGCTATTGGTTTATCAGCTCCTTCTTTTAAGAATACCGGATTGTAAATAACCCTACCAAGACCTTCTGACTGATGGCTTCCAACTTGGCTAGTTTCATTTTTAAATGTCTCTTTCTCTACATAAAATACGGAGCCCTTTAAAATACAGTCTCGCTGTGTATTGGTCGTATTTCGTTTGAAGTTCCAAGAAGAATAAGAATGGGTTCTAACTTGACTTTTTTCCCAATTAATTGTACCAGAAGGTACGCCCAATTGTGCTGCTGTGGGTTGCAATGTAGACTGCCCATAATGATTGTTAAAGCAAAGATTACTCTGCGCATATACCAACACATACCCTGCTGTTTTAAATGAAGAAATTGTCTTTGGTTTTGAGATTTTTGTTATTTTAACTTGTCCAAATTCAGCATTTTTAGATTTCCCCAGCCTTTGTACACCGGTTAAACTGTCAGTAACAAGCTTACTATATTGATCATCTTTAAAACGAACAGAGAAAATAAATTCTTGCCCTTTCTCTAAAGATTCGAAACCAAACATAGCCCCCTCTTTAGAGTTTCTTGTTTTTCTATCTTGCGCCGATTTAATGGCAAAATTCTTTTTAATGGTTTTTAGGGTTTGTCCATCAGAAAATACATAACCAGCTCTCTGCTGTTTCAGTTGCAGCCTACTTTTATCAGCCTCTCTTACTGGTTGATTATTTGTATTTATTAAATGATGTAAGTACACCTTAGCCTTATCTGCACCGATTTCATTATTTAATTTGTCCATAAATAAAGAAAAAGGCATTGCGTATCCCATCAATTCACTACAAGAAATAGTTGCATCCCCAAAGGAAACTAGGCCCGAATGGAATATATCAAAAGATTCCTCTGGTTTTAGTTTTGCGTACAACTTGCCTGCCACAATTCCTAAAAAATTACTACCGGGTATATAATCTAAAGTACTCATGTTGCCTTCAGTAGCCATCGAACTGTTTACTACAACATCCGACAATAATGTACACTTATAAAATTCTTCTTTCATTGCTTAATTTTTTATTTCAATAGTACACCTTCCCAAGCCTCTATTTCTATTTGACCCCAGATGACGTATCATTTTTAATCCCATTTCTAATGTTGGTATTACGTCTTTATTTATACCTGCTATGAAGCCTTCAATTGAGAGCGGTACACAAACTTCCATTGTTCTTAATGAAGACCTTTTAGCTACTCCGCTAGCATTATCAATTGAAGTAGAAGCAATATTTCGATATAAAAATTGAGACACTGCACCCATAGCTTCATTTCTTTCTTCGACAGGTAACACTGCATTTGAAAAAAATAAGCGCCCGGGTATTGTTTTCAATACTTTCCCATTTTCATCTTTTACGACATCACCAAAATGTGTGTCTATAAAATCTTTAGATATTCGTTTTGGTTGTACTTCTTTGATATCAAGTAAGGCATCTTTCAGAAGGCCTTTCATCGTTTTTCCTGGTACATAAGGTAAATTATCTGCATCTTTAATGACTACAGCGTCGGCATCTGCGCCAGAACCTAA
This sequence comes from uncultured Flavobacteriales bacterium, assembly GCA_943845485.1. Next base: position 4,518 of record CALTNV010000090.1, read on the forward strand.
ACCAGACCCTGCGTGCCAATCACTTAAAAAGGTAATTGTGAAATTAATTTTCTCTGTTTCCATAGTTAAAGTTGTGTAGGGTGATTAAATCTAATAATTGTGATTTTTTATTTTTGATGGCGCTATTTTTTTCGTCCTCCAATTGAAGGTCTGTGTAAAAGTTACTATTTATTTCTTTCATGCGCTCTAACATAAAAAACGCAGTAGCCTCATCTTTATAATATTCTGAAACAATTTGACGAAGCTTGCCTACCGCTTTTGATTTATCGGATTTATCAGCTTCATTTCTAATAATTTTCAACTTTTTATTCAATTCATCAATTTCATTCAGCAAATAAGGCCCTGCATAAAAATCTAGACCAGTAGGTGTTTTTAAAGTTCTTTCTTTTAGCTCTTTTAAATCTGCAACAAAGGAATCTTGCACTTTATAAAAAGCTAAGGATGATTTTGGTATGTTTCCGTATTTATTTTCACAATCTGTTGCTTTGACCTTTTTCTTAGCATCTCCACAAAGACTTTCTGCTAAGTTTAAGGCGTAGTGTAAAGGATACGATTCTTTTACATAAGCAATCCCTGCGCATGCAGTGATTCCTTTTTGATACCCCTCTAAACCTAAAGTTTCAAACTCTTGCCTACTTGTCGTTTCAAATTCTTTTAAAAATATTTTTGTGAATTCTAAGGCCAAATCAGCACGTATAATAACAGTTAAATCATCTCCTCCTAAAACAACAGGCCGAATCGGATACCTGTAATTTGCATTACGCTCCTTTAAAACGACCTCTGTAAATGCATTTTGAACCGCATTTTTAGTTGCTGTTTCTATCGCATTTGAAAAGGCACTAAACTTACTTTCTTTCATTAGTGTTTCGCCTACGTTTTGAATTATAGCACCTAGCCCATTGCCATCTGCATGAATTACGGCAATCCAAGAATTTTTGCCAGAAGCAGTGATCTCTGATATATCAAAAGCTATTTCTCTATTTTTAACTTCGAGTCCAGCTATTTTTTTAAATAGACTTTCTTTAGATTTATTACCTTCTTTTTCTTTTTGTGAAGCAATGGCTGTCCTTTTTTTCTCTGTAGACTCACATAGAAAGGCTACCGAACCATTTCTACTACTCGTAGTAAAAGCAACACCACCTGTTCTTCTAGCTCTTTCTAAACCCATAAAACCTGTTTCAATAGGTCTTTGAGTTATATTTCGTTGGGTTTTCAGTTTTTTCTCTAGCACATCAATAGCACTTGGTAAATCGATATTTTCTAGTTTAACCACAGCTTGACTAACCGTTACTCCCGGAGCATGTTCCATTGCTGCTTTCGAAAAACTTTTCACCACTTTTTTGCATTCATTCTCAGTATCAAAAACATACTTTACATTTCCTGCGGCGCCCATTATTAAATTCTCTTGTTTAAAATCTATGACCGATTTTTCAAATAAAGAGGTACACAGTTGTTCTACCAACTCACTTGCCCCTATAATTTCAGCAAGTTTATTTGTCTTAAAAATAAAGTCTTGAATACCTTGCACAGAGGCACCATATAAATATTTACTCATACAATAGCATTTTTTTTTAATTATTAATAGCCTCTATTACCCCATATCCTAAACTTACATTTTTACCAATGCCAATATAATTTGGCAACTTAATATTACAAGAAAATGTAATACTAAATGCCATTCTAGGGTTTTGTTTGAAGGTTATTTTGTTTGTTTTGTTTATTTTATTGATGCGGACTTTTACCTGACTCGTTATGCGCCAGTCTATTCCTTTTGCAAAGGATAATATATTGCCGGTCATTATATTTTCGAGAAATTCTAATTGTTCAATTTCCGATTGTAACGAAAAGTATATTTTATGGTTCTTTTGATTCAAAGGCAACCAATCGATTACCGTGTACTTAAAATCTCCCTTCGTAACATCTAATGAAGCTGTTGTTATATTTAATTCATCTACAACTAAATCATACTTACGATTGCCTAACATTATTCCCTCCTGATGATTCGAGAAAAAATGAAAACTACTTTCTACACCGCTATCCAAACATAGCATAAGGGGTTTCCCGTTTTTTCGTTTGTATTGAATTAAAGGGTAGGCATATCTAAAACCTTTGTCTTTATGGTTATGAAATAACTCATTTTCCAAACCTGATGTTTGAATTATAGCTCCCCTAAAGTAAGGGACTTCTGGTGGTGATATACTGTTTTCAAAGCTAACAGTCAATATTTTAATCTTTTTCATTTATTTTTTTAAAGTTATCATCATTTTAAGCAATATAGACGATTTTCTACTTCATTTTAAAATTATTTATCAGCAACTTATTTTTAAGTATTTGTGGCAATACAAGAACCCAATTTAAAAGCCTCTTTGTAAGCTAAGTACCTTTAGGAATCATTGTTTATCATTGCCTTATGTGTTATAAAAAACAAATCTAAAACCTAAGTAAGCAGCGTAATTGCATTCTTTTTTATAAATAATACTTTTTCATATTTTCTGTGTGCTTTTTCATTTGATTTTTCAAAATTTCTGGTTCTAAAACCTCTACATCCTCGCCAAAGGATAAAATTTGCTGTACCAATTCCTTATTAATCATTGTTTCAAACCACACTTGGTCTTGTTTATCCTCTTCAAAAAATTCTTCAAAATCGGGTTGAAATGGTTTTGTTTTAAAGTAGTTTTCTCTACCATTGTAAAAACGTAAAACTACTTTTTCCGTTTCTGTATCTTTAGGTCTCACAACGCCAACCATGGTTCTAAAAAACATTTCCCAATCTGTTACTGATGCGATATACCTGGTATCTTCAAGCACCTCAAATTTAATGAGTCTTTCATCTAAAGGGATGCTCCATTCTGTAATACCACTTGTATTGTTTAATCCAAAAACAAACCACCGGTTGTTGTATTGCTTTAAGATATGCGGATGGAACTCGAAAGTTGAGGAAGTTGTATCTTGAAAACCTTTAAAAGTTATTTGCAGTGCTTGTTTTTTCTTAATCGCGAGGTATAATGGTTTTAAATGTTTAATTCCTTTATACTCCTCATTATGATCGTAAAATAAAATTTTAGCCTTGTTACTTAGTTCTTCCTCATCATCTTGAAATTTTATAAAAGCCTCTGCTAATCTATTATATTTTGGATGATTCTCGAACCGCCCCAAAAGTTGTTGCGCTGCATCTATTAAATATTGCTCGTATTCTAATAGCGGTTTTTGCGCAATTGAAAAATCTGTATTGGTATATCTTAAAATTCTAATATTTTCGGGAAGAGGTGCCCCAAAGCCTTCTTTTTTATCTCTGAAAACTTTTATATCATCTCTTAATGTTCTTACCGATATACCTTCGCCTGGATATATCTCTGCTATCTTGTCATTTATATAAACCAACATTTCGTTGAACGTAAAAGACCTGTTACGAAAACAATAGTCTAGAATATTATATCTTATGTGTGCATGTTTGCTATTTGCCATGTTACTTTTTCTTTTTTAAAGCCTCCTTATTAGATTTTAAGAAAACGCATTATATACGGTGTATATTGTTTTGGATGGTAAAATCCTAACTACCAAAATTAAACTTCTTAAACCGATTAAGTTTGCGGATAACCGCAGTTTATTTTGCGGATTTCCGCAATGTAAGATCTGTTTTTTTTTTACAAAAAAGAATATTACATAAGGATTTGCTTTGATGTATAAATGAGAAATTAGTGAAATGATAAAATTATTTCCCTTTGCCTCTGGAATTATTGCTAAAAGCAATTAGATTAAATGACTCTCTGAATCGACCTTTGATTCTATTGCCATAAAACTGCTATATTTTTATAACTGAGAGGTTTGTTGTTATTAATTTTTGTACAACAAAAAATAAAAGTTAACATAGCAATTCAAACTGCCTTAAATTCAAGGCTTTATTGACATTAGCCACTTTATTTAAACTTGTTAACTCTTTATCTAAATAAGTTTTAATTGATATGACTAATTCACTTAATTTAGTGGAGCGATCGTCTATTTCTTTAGAAGTCACTTTTATAAACCCAGTGGTATCTTTTTTTATTTCGTTTTTAAAAATTGAAGTACAATTTGTATGACAACTACAAAAAAACAAGCTTTTTGTTCCATACCTAGTTCACAATCTTGACACATGCTTCTATCACAAGGGTACATATAACCTAAACCCGAACTACCTGTCCATTGGTAAGTTGTATTAACTTCTTCAAAATCTATAATACCATTTTTACTAAATTTAACATTATCTTCTCTAAAAGCTTTGCTTAAATTAGGGTATAATGAATTAGGACTAACCTCAATAGTAATACCTTTATTAGCGGCATCTTGAAAAACTATTTTTCTTTTTGAAAGTGTTGCAGTAGGATACAAAATGGCAAGCAATTTAAATAGATGTTTATTAAAATGTTCTACATGCTTGAAGTCCTTAGCTTCTGGTAAAAAATTATTTCTTTCCATAACTTTTTAAATAAAATTAATTCATTATCTCTGTTAGCTTTAAGATAACGCCTTAAATACTTTAAGTATTTTTTGGCATGATTTAAAATGCTAACCATTAAAATTAAACTTTTAAACCGATTAAGTTTTAAGAGTGCCTATGCGAAAGTTAAGTTTTTTTTTTTAAAACAAAGAACAATACCGCAAAATTTATTTTGATGTACCAATAAGAAACTACCTAAATGATGAAATTATAACCATATGTCTCTCGAATTATTGCTAAAAGCAATTGGATTAAATAACTGCCTTAATCGAATTCTGATTCGATTGCAATACAACTATTCTATTGCTGAAGCTGATAGGTTTCTGGTTAGATGTATGAAAAGACAAACCTTATAATTTAAGTAACTTTGAAAAATTCAAATACTAAACTATTTTGATGCATTAATCATTATAACAGCCATAAGG
>CALTNV010000091.1 GCA_943845485.1 uncultured Flavobacteriales bacterium
GAAAAACAACAAAAAATTTGCTCGTTCTTTATTTGTTTGCGAAAATGTAAAAAAAGGAGAAATTATTACAAAAGAAAATATCCGTTCTATTCGTCCTGGATACGGTTTGCATCCTAAATATTATGATAAAATATTAGGAAAAACATTCTCTGTAGATGTGGAAAGAGGTCAACCATTGTATATACATATGATCAATGAATAAATTTATTTCTAAAAGTTTTATAAATATTACGTTAAGAGGCATAACGCTTCTATCTAAATTTATATTTATTTTTCTTTTAGGAAAGTATGCTGAAGACGAGTATTTTCTTGGTGAATATGGTATTATTACTAGTTCGGTCTCGTTAATAATATATTTGGTTGGTTTTGATTATTACGTGTTTAATACAAGAGAAATTCTAAAATCAAAAAAAAAAGTTATTGAGAAAATAAGAAATCAATTTTTTTTTCATCTTATTGTTTACAGCTTTGTACTTCCTGTAACTTTAAGCATTATCTTTTATTTCGATTTTATTGATATGAAATATTTTTTAATTGTTTTGCTATTGATGATTTCGGAACATTTAGGACAAGAATTATTTCGATTATATACTACGCTAGAAAAATCAAATTCTGCAAACCTATTTTTTTTTATGAAATCCGGATTATGGGTTTGGGTAGTTCTCTTTGATTTTTTTGTTTTAAAAAATGAACTAGATTTATTAAAATATCTTTTAATTTGGGCATTTTGTTCATGGGTTTCTTTGGTTTTATCCACTATTTATTTAAAAAGAATTATCTTTATAAAAACCTTTAAAATTTATAAACCTAATTATGATTGGATTCTTAAAGGCGTAAAAAACTCGAGTATTTTCTTTATCAGTTCATTATCTTTTTTAGTAATTCAGTTTTCCGACAGATATATGATTGACTTATTTTATGGCAAAAAAATGGTTGGAGTTTATTCCGCTTATTCTCAGTTTGTAAACGCAATAGATGTTTTTGTTTTTAGCGCTATTATTATGGTAATCTATCCAAAGATGATACAATTATTTTCAGAGAAATCCGCTTATAAAGAGCTTTTTAAGAAATTTAAAAAATCTATTTTAATCGCTTCAATTGTATTAATTGTTTTAAGCTATTTTATAACACCTATATTATTTGGTTTTTTAGACAAACCATCATTTCTAACAAATATTGAAACATTTAACGTGCTTTTAATCGGTGTTTTTTTTCTACTAATGTCTTATGCATATCATTACGATTTGTATATAAAGAAAAAAGATACTTTATTGTTAAAAATATCGTTATTATCTATGAGTTTAAACATTGTTTTAAACTTATATTTAATTCCTAGTAATGGCCTTTTTGGAGCATCATTAGCAACAATGGTTTCATTTTTTACACTATTTTTATTAAAATTAATTTATAGCAAGCGTAAGATTTATGATCGTATTTGATATCATTAATGATGAAGCTCCATTGTTTATAGAAACAGTGAAAGCACTGCCAACTTTTGATGCAGCAAAAAAAGAGATTTTGTTTATCACAGAGGGAAATAGGTGGAAAAAAGAAGCGAGTAACTTATCCTCTAAAAACAGACTTCATTTTTTTGATAAACTTGATAAACAAACCATCGATATTGAGAAAGAATTACAAAGAATTTCTTCAGAATATGACAATTTTAATATCTATGGATCCGACAGATATTTAATTAATAAAGATAGAGATTTTCAAAAAAAGCTATTAGTCTACACTTATTTATTTTTTGAATCGGTTTTTAGTGAAAATGTTTCTCATTATTTTACAACAGGAATTGCATACACATACAACTTAATTTCTTTTCAAGTAAGTAAAAAATTTAACGTAAAACATATTTCTTTTTACGGAATTCGATTAGCAAACAGAACCGCAATTTCTTTTGATAACAAAAACACGTTTGACGAAGTTTTAGAATTGTATAAAAACTTTAAACCAGAAAAAGTTACTTCAGAAATGTATACACCGATTCATACATTTTTAAAGAAGCCTAAGCAACCAAGTTATATGGTAAACGCTATTAATTCCTCTAAATTAGAGCCTGTTTTTATTAAAGAGTTCTTTATTCGATTTAAAAAATTCTATCTATCCAAAAAGCATCGTTACGATTTCTTTACAAGAAGTCCTTTTGAATTAAGTCTTTTTAAAGTAAAAAAAATAGTGACTGCTAAAAAGATAGAATTGGTACACAATACTATTTTTGATACAGTAAATAAAAAAGATAAGTACTTTATATTTCCTTTGCACATGCAACCAGAAGCAAGTACTTTAATATTATCTCCTTTTTATGTAAATCAAAAAGAATGTATTATTAATATTAGCAAACTATTGCCTATTGATACTTATTTGTATGTAAAAGAACATAAAAGTGCTTTAGGACAACATAATTTCGAATTCTATAAAGAATTAAAAAAACATCCAAATATTAAATTGATCTCTTACAGAGAAAGTATGTTTCATTTAATTAAAGATGCCATTGGAACTATTAATTTATCGAGTACGGTTGGTTTAGAATCATTAATGATTAAAAAGCCAGCCATTTTACTTGGAAATGTTTTTTATAATGACACTGGTTTAACATTTAAGGTAGATTCATACACGCAATTGCAGGAAGTTTTAAGACAAGTAAATAAAGAAAATTACAATTTAGATGATACTTTTGAAAACTACGATGAACGCTTAGCATATTATCTAAATGCATTGAATAAAAAATCATATCCTTTTGAGTTTAATGTTGCAAAAATGGACACCAAAAAGAAGGTAATGACAAAAAAAAATATCTCTGAATTTTCAAAATTGATTGATAATATTATTAAATAAAAATGCTCATAAAACACCCTACAAAAAGTTTATTCAATATAATATTTTCGTTAAATATTTTAATTTATGGGCTTGTTTATTTTTTTCCTGAATCAAATTTTGGAGAACCAACTATACCCTCTTTTTTAAAGTTAACCTTAGATTTACTCTTTTTATTTTTATTTTTAATTTATGGTTTCAAAAAACAACTATCAGAAACACAAGTATTATACTTTTTATTTTTAACTTGTGTTATTTGTGTTGGTTTTATTCATGTGTTTCATATCGGATTCATAGAATATATGCATTATTCAATAAGAAATACCGTTTTTTATGGATTTTTTATTTTTCTAAATATATTTCCAAGAATCAACTTGGAAAAATTCGAAAAATTTCATATCAGAATTTTTAAGATTGTACTATCATTTGGGTTGCTGTTATTCTTATTGAAAACCTTGAAATTACCAAACCCTTTCCCTTTTAAATACTGGATGTGGGAAAAAAACAGATTAATATCTACATGGCTTAACCCTAACTCACTTGGTTTTTACATGATGTTTTACCTAATATATTATTATAACAAAAATAAAAGAATCACTTTCACTTCACTATTGATTGTTTTTACAATTTTTCTAAGCGGATCTCTTACTGCTATTTTAGGGGTTATATTATTTTTTACATACTTAGCTTTTCTCTTTTTATTTCAAAAAAAAATAAAAATAAAATATTTAATTATTGGAATCTTGCTCCTGCCTTTTATTTTATATTTAGGTTTTTATTTTGGAGTATTTGAATATGTCTTTTTCAAAATTGATGTTCTCTTTATTCAAAAAAGTAATATTCATACGTCTGTATCTACTCGAACTCAGAACTTCTATGATTTATTGAACTAT
>CALTNV010000092.1 GCA_943845485.1 uncultured Flavobacteriales bacterium
CTTACTCCTTCCTCTAAAGAGGCTGCAGAAATGTTTTTTAATTCTGGTCAAGAAATGGCTCTATCATACGGATATACCACCGCACATGAAGGAAGAGCTATGATCGAAAATCATGATATGCTTGCAAACGCTGCAAAAAACAATCAATTAAAGCTTGATGTTGTAAGCTATATTGATTATATGTTTATCGACACTTTAATGAGTACCAAATGGAATAGCTCAACCTATGATAATCATTACAGAATTGCAGGAATGAAAGTTACTTTAGATGGTTCACCACAAGGAAGAACAGCATGGAGAACAATACCTTATTTAATTCCACCTGATGGCGCCCAAAAAGGATACAAAGGATACCCTGCTATTCCTGAAGATAGTGTTGTTGAATCATTATATGAAAAAGCTTTTTCTAATAACTGGCAAGTCATTACCCATGCAAATGGAGATGCTGCTATGGATCAGATGATTAGAACAATGGGGAAGGTTAAAACTCAATATAAAAATAACCAAAGAAGAGATGTTTTAATTCACGGACAGTATATTAGAGAAGATCAGTTAGATTCTTTTAAAAACATGAATGTAATTACCTCTTTATTTCCTTTACATACTTTTTATTGGGGAGATTGGCACAAACAAATCATTGGGGATAGTTTAGGAAATAAAATTAGCCCTACTAGAACAGCTTTAAATAAGGGATTAAAAATTACCATACATACTGATGCACCCGTTGCTTTACCAAACTTGATAAGAATGGTAGGAATATCAGTTGAACGTAAATCAAGATCAGGTAAAATCATAGGAAAAAATGAAAAACTCACACCTTATGAAGCACTCCAAGGAATTACTATTTGGTCGGCCTACCAACACTTTGAGGAAGAAAACAAAGGAACACTAGAAGAAGGGAAAATAGCTGATATGGTTATTTTAGATAAAAACCCTTTAAAAGTGCCTGAGGAAGATATTAAAAACATTGTGGTATTAGAGACAATTAAACAAGGCGAATCAGTTTATAAAAAACAACTATAATATATTTAGTTTATTTATAAGTATGGGTGTTCAGTACTACACCTATAGTCATAGATAAACTAAATATCTTCTACATTTTTATAAATCTAATAATATTTCCTTTATTAATTCTTATAAAGAATAATCCTTTACTTAAATGTTCAATTGCAATATTCTGCTCATTAACAAGTTCTCCTTTGGCTACCTCTTTACCAGAGTCATTGTAAATAATATAGCTTGCTTTTTCAGATAAACCAGATATTTTAATATAATCAATTGCATGATTAGGAAATAAAGTTAATATTGGTTTCTCATTTAATCTATCCTCTATTCCTAGTACTTCAAGAATATCTGCAGATAAAGTTGGTAGAGTTAAAAAATAAACAGATTATTGTTTTTACAAATAAAAACCTAAGTAAAAATTGATTAATATAAGTTTGATTGTTTCAGACAAATATGAAAAACAATAATTACTTAAATTTAAGTATCCTTATGAACATAAAAGTGTGGTATTAAGGTTTTTATATTGATAATCATAGTATATAAACCAAGTAACTCATTTTAATGATAAATGATAATACACTAAAAATAAAACTATTAATATTTAAGGTAAATCATTGAAAGTAGAAATATACGTAATAACAAAAAAATGATTGCTAGCGTCATAAATAATCTTCGGAAAAACAAAAACCAATTCATAAATGCAACAATGTTGCATTTATGAATTGGTAATTATATCTTCGTAAGCTCAATAAAATTATCAATGATAAAAACAAAGGATATAACATTTAAGTACAAAAATGACAAAACTTATCTTTTTCCAAATATTTCATTAAAAAATAAAGAATGTCTTCTAATATTGGGAAATTCTGGAATAGGTAAAACAACCTTAATTCATATTATAGCTGGATTAATTAAGCCAATAAAAGGTTCAACAATAATCAACAATACAGATATTAATACATTATCAGCAAGCAAATTAGATAAATTCAGAGGAGAACATATAGGAATAGTTTTTCAAAAAAATGTAGCATTAAAATCTTTAAGTATTTACGACAATTTAAAAGCTAGAATATTTTTCACTAAAAAATCAAATGATAATTCGAATATTGACAATATATTAAAGGAATTAAACTTATTAGATGAAAAAAATAAAAAACCAAATGAGCTAAGTGAAGGGCAACAACAAAGACTTAATATCGCCTTAGCTTTAATACATAATCCAAAACTAATTTTAGCTGATGAACCAACTTCAAGTTTAGATGATGAAAATTGTAAAAAAGTAATTGAATTACTTAAAAACCAAGTTGAAAAAACCAATGCCAACTTAATAATTATAACGCATGACAATAGAGTAAAGCAATTCTTTAAAAACAAAATACAACTATGAATATTTGGAGAATTAGCACTCAAAACATTAAATCAAAACCTTTATATCCAACTTTAAGTATTATAATACTAACTATGAGTATTTCATTACTTTTAGGAATTGAACAATTAAAAAATTCATTTGAAAATCAAATAAATAACAATATTGGTAATGTAGATATTGTAATAGGTGCAAAAGGTAGTCCTTTACAATTAGTTCTTTCTTCTGTTTTACATATTGATAACCCAACAGGGAATATGCTATTATCTGAAGCAGATAAGATAAGAAAAAACCCAGCTATTAAAACTTCTGCACCAATATCATATGGTGATAATTACAAAGGATATAGAATATTAGGATCTACAAATGATTTTTTAAAAATATATAACGCAGAATTAAAAAAAGGGTCCTATATTAATAAAAAAATGGACGTTATCATTGGTTATTCAGTAGCTAAAAAATTAAAAATTAAAATTGGAGATACATTTAATAGTTCACACGGTTTAGTAGAAAATAGCATTAACGTTCATAAAGAAAATTTTAAGGTAGTAGGTATTCTTAAACCGACAAAAAAAGTAATTGATAATTTAATTATCTGCAATTTAGAAAGTATCTGGGAGATTCATAAACACCATGAGCATGGTCATAACCATGAACATAACACTCATAAACCTAAAGAAATAACATCATTATTAATATCAATAAAGACACCATCTGCATTATTAACTCTTCCCCGAAAAATAAATAAAAAGCCAAATATAATAGCGGCACTACCTAAATTTGAATTAAATAAATTATATAAAATATCAGGTTTAGGTATTTCAACAATTTCTACTATAGCTTATGCACTTTTGATTATATCAGGCATCACAATTTTTATAAACTTATTCCAAATGATAAAAGAAAGATCTTTTGAAATAGCATTGCTAAGAACATATGGAGCAAATAAAATTCAGATTTTTAAAATGGTTAGTTTTGAGTCTGGAATAGTCGTTTTACTATCATGTATATCAGCATTCATAATAAATAAAATTGGCTTTTACGTAGTAAACAATATGACAAGCATAAACAAAAAAATAACTTTTATAGCTGAGCTAAAAATGAATCAATATGCTTATATAATTAGTTTAATAGTAATAATGATGGTAATAAGTACATTATTAGCTATTTATCCTATCATAAAAATGAATATTTCCACAATTTTAAAAAATGAAAAATAAAATTATTCTAACTTTTTTATTTTTAAATTACTTCATTTGTTTATCTCAAAAGGAAATAAACTGGGAATTCCTTTCTAAAGTAGAATATGAAGAAAAGTATTTTTCTGAATTTGATGAGTATTATCTATTCCCAACTTTTTCTTCAGACATAAAAACATTAAACGGTAAAGAGATAACAATTACAGGATATTTTTTAGATATTGATGCAGAAAGCAATGTGTTTATTTTATCAAAAGGACCTATGTCTTCCTGTTTTTTTTGTGGTGGTGGTGGACCTGAAACAGCAATAGAATTATATTTTGTATCAAAACCAAATTTCCAAACCGACGATATTGTAACAATAACGGGGGTATTTAATTTAAATAGCGATGACGTTGAGCATTTTAATTATATTTTAAAAAAATGTAAAGGTGTTTTATCTAAATAATCAAGCTAATAAATCCTATAAAGATCTTCATTCAAAAAAAGTATTAAAGATTAAAGTTAAAATCAGTATAATTCTTAACTACAGGATATATTAAA
>CALTNV010000093.1 GCA_943845485.1 uncultured Flavobacteriales bacterium
TTTATTTTTTTTAAAAAAAAAGAAAATATAGCCATTAAATTAAAATACTATTTAAAAAACCATACGCATGTAAGATTTATTCAAAAAAATAAATCACTCTTGTAATAATCTTAATAAATTAAACTTTAAATAAAAATTATTCACAAACCAATAAATAAATTATTTATGAAAAACCCTTTTTATTACATATTACTGTGTACAATAATTTTGTTTTCTTGTAATGATAAAATACACGATAATAAATATGATACAAAAGCAATAAAAAAATTAGATTTATTATCCGAAACTATAGGTAAATTAAACTCCTGTAGTTTTACATTAAACACCATTGATATTGATGACAATGGTAATAGTATCCTCTCAGAAAATGATATTTACATGAATGGTCCAAATAAATTATTTTTACATTCAAAAAGTACAAAAGAAAAAAAAAGCTATTGGTATGATGGAGAAAGGTTAGCATTCTTTTCTTACGACAGAAATGAATATGACATCATCACTTCTTCAGGAAATATTATTGAAACCATTGATTTTGTACATAAGAAATACGATATTGATTTTCCAGCTGCTGATATTTTTTATCCTAGTTTAACTGATGACATCATTAAAAATTATGACCAGGTTTTATTTGATGAAGACACATCTATTAGCGGGAAAATTAATTCAATAATATTTGCTACATCTAATACAGATACTTTAAAGTTAATAATTGACGACATAAACAATGTACCTTATAAAATGTTTATTAGCTCTGAAGGTAAATTTTATGAGGGAATATTTTCTAATTGGAAATTAAACCCTTCACTACCAGATATTATGTTTGAATTTAAGCCGCCATTTAATTCAAAAAGAAAAAAAATAGAAATGATAAAAAAGTAAATTATGAAAATTATAAAATATACATTAATCATAAGTAGTATCATATTAGGATCATCTGCAAATGAATTATTATCTCAAAGAATGAGACATGGAGGTGGCATGAACAGATCTTCAATGGGAGGAGGAAACAGATCAATGAATGGAGGAGCTTACAGGTCTCCTAGTAGACCTCAAACAGGAAACTACAACAAACCTCAAAAATCTATTTCTAAACCTACTACAAATCCAACCAATAAAAACAAATCAAATATTCAAAATAACAACAGAACTAACAATAGCAACAAAACAAATATTTCTAAAAATGGAAATACCATTAACAATAATAACGTAAATATTAATGTTAATAAAAATGTAAGAGTAAACAACAACCATTACAATCATTATTATAATGGACACAGAGGTTATTATCCTTACCATTATCATCCATACCATCCATATTATTATGGCCCAATGTGGCATCCTTATGGTTTTTTTATTACAACATTAGCAGTAACAGCTGTGATGGTAAATTTAGAAAACCAGCAATATTATTACAACAATGGTATTTACTATACCAAATCTTCTGGTGGTTATACAGTGGTTGAACCTCCAACAAACATTATTGTAAACACTATGCCTGAGGGCGTTGAAAAAATAACTTTAAATGGAGATGAATATTATTATTTCGGAGGCGCATTTTATGAAGCTGATGGTAAAAGTTATAAAGTTATAGATGCTCCAGAGGGAGCTATTATAACAAATATTCCAGAGGGTGGAAAAGAAGAAGAAATTGATGGGGAAAAATATGTTTATTATAATCACACATATTTTCAACCTTTGGTACAAGATGGAAAAAACTTATATCAAGTTGTTATTATGGAAAAAACGGATGATACAGATTCCTAAAATATTAAATGTGAGAAAGTCATTAAAAAATAATATTAAAGTAGCATCTTAATAAAAATCGTTAAACCTAATCGTATTAAATACTTAAACTTTATTCTTCATTAATTTTAAAGTAACTTTATAAGGTTTAAAAATAAATATAAAGTTACTTTAAAATGAATATAGAACTAGCTGATACTTTTAATCAATTACTACCTTCAGATGCCGAGATTTCAAATACAAGAAGACAGGTTAAAAAAGCATGTTTTTCATTTGTAAATCCACAGAAAACATCAAACCCTAAACTTATTCACGTATCTGAAGATGCTTTGGAATTACTAGGAATTGACAATAAGGAGATTGAAAGTAAAGACTTCTTAGATATTTTTACTGGAAATAAATTACTTAAAAATAGTCACCCTTATGCAATGTGTTATGGCGGCCATCAATTTGGTAATTGGGCAGGGCAATTAGGAGATGGAAGAGCTATAAACTTAGGAGAAGTTATTCATAATAACAAACGCTGGGCTATTCAATTAAAAGGAGCAGGAGAAACTCCATATTCAAGAAATGCAGATGGTTTAGCTGTATTAAGATCCTCTATTAGAGAACATTTGTGTAGTGAAGCTATGTTTTACTTAGGTTTACCTACAACAAGATCATTATCCTTGGCTTTATCTGGCGATGAAGTATTAAGAGATGTAATGTATAATGGAAATCCGGCGATGGAAAAAGGAGCTATTGTTTGTAGATTATCACCTAGTTTTATCAGGTTTGGAAACTTTGAAATATTAAGTAGTAGAAAAGATTATGAGACATTAAAAAAGATAACAGATTACACAATTGATATTTATTATCCCGAATTTAATTCCGAAAACAAATACAACTATATCAAATTATTTGAAAAAATAGCTAATGATAGCCTTGAAATGGTTTTAAGCTGGCAAAAAGTAGGTTTTGTTCATGGGGTTATGAATACTGATAACATGTCAATTCATGGTGTTACAATAGACTATGGACCATATGGTTGGCTAGAAGGATACGATCCTTCTTGGACTCCAAACACTACTGATAAACAATATAAAAGATACCAATTTGGAAATCAACCTAACATAGTACTTTGGAATTTATACAAATTAGCTAATTCATTATATCCTTTAGTAAATGATGCAGAAGGATTTGAAAAAACATTAAATAATTTTGTAAAAACTTATGATCATAAATATTTAAATATGATGAGAAATAAGTTAGGTTTAGTAACTTCTAAGGATACTGATAAAGGATTAATTGAGCAGTTAGAAAATACTCTACAGTTAACAGAAACTGACATGACTATTTTTTTCAGAAATTTATCTCATTATCATAAAACTGAAAAAATAAATAATGACTCAAGTGCGTTAGCTCCAATTATGGATGCTTTTTATAAAACAGAGGAGTTAGATGGGGATATTATTGAAGAATGGAATGATTGGATAAAGCTTTATTTAAATCGCTTAAAAGAAGAAAAAATTTCTGATCAAAAAAGAAAAGAAATCATGAATAAAATAAATCCTAAATATGTACTTAGAAACTATATGGCTCAATTAGCGATTGATGATGCTGAAAAGGGAAGTTATCATTTAATTGAAGAATTACATCAACTACTTAAAAAACCTTATGATGAGCAGCCAAAAAATCAAAAGTGGTTTGCTAAAAGACCTGAGTGGGCAAGAAACAAAGTAGGATGCTCAATGTTATCTTGTAGTTCATAATATTTACATCAAAAATATGACTAATAAAAAATATGATGTTTATATTTTTGGTGGTGGCACTTGTGGATTATTTGCTGCAAGCTTTTTATCACTTCAAAACCCAAACATTAAAATAGCTTTATTTGAAAAGGAAAAATCATTAGGTAGGAAATTTTTAGTTGCAGGTAAAGGAGGTTTTAACTTAACACATAATCCAAAAAAAGAAAACTTTCATCAAGCTTATTCACCATCATCAATTTTTAAAGAATGGCTAAATAAATTTAATGCAAATGATAGCATCAATTGGTTAAATGAAATAAAAATATCAACTTTTATAGGTACAAGTAATCGTCTTTTTCCATCAAAGGACATTAAACCAATAGATGTTTTAAATGCCATTAAATTATCATTTAGAAAAACAACTGATATTTATACCAATCATGAATTGATTAATATATTTGATGACTATTTTGAAATAAAGAATAAACTCAACAATCAAATAATGTCCTTACCAAAAGAAAAATCAATTATCGGGTTTGGAGGTAAAAGTTGGGCAAAAACAGGCTCTGACGGGAATTGGATTAATTTTTTCATAAAAAAAAACATTAAGATAACCCCATTTATACCATCTAATACTGGAGTTGTATGTCAATGGCCTAAAGAAATAGAAGAAATTGAGGGTAAACCATTAAAAAACATCTCTATACGTTGTAATAATAAAAGCATCAAAGGAGAATGTATGATAACTAAATATGGCTTAGAAGGGAATACAATTTACACCTTAAACAAAGAGATTAGAAAAAATATAAATAAACACAAGTTATCTGAAATATTTATTGATTTAAAACCTCAATTTTCAGAAAAACAAATTATTGAAAAAATTAAATTAAACACAAATACTACCAAATCTTTAAAAACAAATTTAAAATTAAGTAAAGAACAAATTACGTTTATTAAAACTTATACCAATAAAGAAACGTTTACCTCTCCAGAAAAACTATCTTTTTTTTTAAAAAATATTCCTTTAAAAGTATTTGGGTTTAGAAATTTTGATGAAGCAATATCTAGTTCGGGGGGGATAGAATTAGATGAGATTAATGAATATTTTGAATTAAAGAAAATAAAAAACATATATGTTGTTGGTGAGATGCTTGATTGGGACGCTACTACAGGTGGCTATTTAATTCAAGGCTGTTATACAACAACTTATATTGCCTGCCAAGATATATTAAATAAATTAAAGTAAATGATGACTCAAGAACTTAAGGTATTCTTAGATAAACAAGTTGAAAAATACAATTCTCCAAAATTTATTAATACTGATCCTATACAAATTCCACATAAATTTTCAAAAAAAGAAGATATAGAAATTATTGGGTTCATAACAGCAATTATAGCTTGGGGAAACAGGACTATGATAATAAAAAACTGTAAGAAATTAATTGACATTATGCAACCCTCTCCGCATATTTTTATTATTAATTATAAAGAACAACCATTAGATTTTGTTCATAGAACTTTTAATAGTACAGATTTAAATTATTTTTTTGTTGCACTTAAAAATATTTATTTAAATTATAATGGTTTAGAGTCTGTTTTTACAGAGGGATATGATGAAAATAAATCTATCAAAGAATCTATTATCCACTTTAGAAAAATATTTTTTGTTTTAGAACACGAAAAAAGAACAGAAAAACATATCGCAAATCCTGCTAAAAAATCAGCTGCGAAACGTATTAACATGTTTTTAAGATGGATGGTTAGATCAGATAATAAAGGAGTTGATTTTGGACTTTGGAAAAACATTAATCAGAGAGATTTATATTGTCCATTAGATGTTCATACTTCGAGAGTAGCACGTAAATTAAATTTAATTACCAGAAAACAAGATGATTGGTTAGCCCTTGAAGAACTTAATACTTCATTAAAAAGATTAGATATTAATGATCCTGTAAAATATGATTTTGCTTTGTTTGGAATTAGTGCTTTTGAAAAAATAGAATTTGAGTAATTAGGTGAATATATAACTAGAAAAACAAGAAGTAATTCTAGTTATAAATAAAAAATAAATTTATATCAAAAAACCTAATTTTTCACCTTAGTTTTAATCTATCAAAGGTGGATTCACCCCCATGTTATAAAGAATAAAAGAAAATATATCTGCTTCTTGATCAATTAATTTATTAACTGGTGTACCAGCCCCATGACCTGCATTTGTTTCTATTCTTATTAAAAGAGGAGAATTACCATTTGATTTTTCTTGAAGCTCTGCAGCAAACTTAAAAGAGTGAGCAGGCACTACCCTATCATCATGATCACCAGTTAAAATCATTGTTGCTGGATAATGAATTCCATGTCTTACATTATGTACAGGAGAATAACCATATAAGTAATTGAACATCTCTTTGCTATCCTCAGAAGTTCCGTAATCATAAGCCCAACCTGCTCCTGCAGTAAATTTATGGTAACGTAACATGTCTAAAACCCCAACACCTGGTATAGCAACTTTTATTAAATCTGGACGTTGTGTTAATATGGCACCTACAAGTAAACCTCCGTTAGATCTACCACTAATTGCTAAATAATCACTACTAGTATATTTATTATCAATTAAATATTCAGCAGCAGATATAAAATCATCAAATACATTTTGTTTTTGTTGTTTGGTACCAGATTTATGCCATTCAGTACCATATTCTCCACCACCTCTTAAATTAGGAACTGCATATATATAACCCATCTCCAACCAAACAGCAATAGGCGCTTTAAATGATGGGGATAAAGAAACATTAAATCCTCCATAACCATATAAAATAGTTGGCGTAGAAGCATTTAATTTTAATCCTTTTTTATAAGTAATTGTCATTGGTATATCAGTACTGTCTTTTGATTTATAGAATACTTGTTTTGATTCATATAAATCTGAATTAAAGTTCAAATTAGGTTTCCAAAATAGTTTTGAATTTCCATCTACTATACTCATTTCATAAATAGAAGTTGGTGTATAGTAATTAGTAAATGAAAAATAAATAACACTATCATTAATATTCCCTGAAAAGCCTCGAATAGTTCCTTGACCAGGTAGTTCTATTTTTCTAATTTCTTTACCTTCAAAATTATATTGAGTTACTTTAGAATGAACATCTTTCATATAAGTGGCAAAAATATATCCCCCGCCAACTGAAGTAGATAATACATTAGATTTTTCGGGAATTAAATCTATCCATTTTGAAACATAAGGATTATCATCATTGACAGAAATAACTTTCCTATTAGGTGCTTCAAAATTAGTAACAATATAAAATTTTCCGTTTTGATGAGCCAAAATATTTGCTTCAAAATTTTCGTTTGTAAAAACCTCCATTATTGAATCATCTTCTTTATCAAGGGCTTTTACAAATAACTGATTACCTGATGTTGTATTTGCTCCAGAAATAACAAGAAACTTATTATCTTTTGTAACATTACCCGATACATATCTAAAATGCTGGTTTAAATCATTTCCAAAAACAACCTTATCTTCATTCTGATTTGAATTTAATTTATGAAAATACAACTTGTGATTATCAGTTTTAGCAGACAATTCACTTCCTATAGGTTTATCATAACTTGAATAATAAAACCCCTTATTTCCTAACCAAGATACACCACTAAATTTAACATCTAAGGGTATCACCAATCTGCTTTTTTGTATGGGTGTTGATTACTATTACTTTCCTCCAGTCACTTCCTCCCTCA
>CALTNV010000094.1 GCA_943845485.1 uncultured Flavobacteriales bacterium
GTTAGTAGGTAAATTGCCTTTTTCTTTTAATTGACTTAGCACATAATGTGTTAACATTACAGCAGTTTGATTACCGTTTAATAAAACAATTTTATCTTCACTATTTTTAATGGCAATACCAACTAACGGATTTGTATGTAAAACTATTGTAACAACACAGTTAATTGAAAAAATTGCTGCATCATTTAATGTAGAGACGATTAATACTTTAACAGGTTTTAAATGGATTGCTGAACAAATTAGATTAAATGAAGGTGGTAAACAATATTTATTTGGTGGAGAGGAAAGCTACGGGTACTTGTTTGGAGATAAAGTAAGAGATAAAGATGCCGCTGCTTCTGCATTGTTAATTTGTGAAATGATTGCTTGGGTAAAATCAATTAATAAAACACCTTATGAATATTTAGTTTCTATTTATGAAGAGTTTGGTTTGTTTCAAGAAAAATTAGTTTCAGTTGTTAAAACTGGATTTACTGGAGCTCAACAAATTAATCAAATGATGGTTGATTTAAGAGAAAATCCACCGAAAGAAATTGAAGGGTTAAAAGTAGTTTCTATTGCTGATTATCAGTCTTCAACAATAAATCGTTTGTTAACAGGAGTGATAGATAAAATTCAGTTACCAAAATCAAATGTAATTCAAATTATTTTGGAAGATGAAACAATGATTACGGTAAGGCCATCGGGTACTGAACCTAAAATTAAGTTTTATGGAAGTGCTAAAGAATTGTTAACTTCTGTTAGTGATTTTGATAGTATATCAAAAAAAATTACTAATAAATTAGAAAAAGTTATATCTTCGTTGGCTGATTGATATTGATATGATGTATAAATTAATAGAAGCTTTTCCTAATCATTTAAAGGAAGCTGTAAATATTGCTAATGATCAAATAGTTGCTAATGATAAACATCATTATCAAAATATAGTGATTTCTGGTATGGGAGGTTCTGGAATTGGCGGTAAAATTGCCCGACAATTAGCCTCTTTAGAGTGTAAGATACCGCTATATTTATCCAACGGTTATGATATACCTGCTTTTGTCAACAAAAAAACATTATTTATAGCCTCGTCTTATTCCGGAGGAACAGAAGAGACTGTTACTTGTACAAAAAAAGCAATTGCTAAAAATGCTACTATTATTGCTATTACAACAGGTGGAGAACTTGCCGATTTAGCTAAAAAGCATCATTTTGGCCATATAAAAATACCTGGAGGTAATCCTCCTAGAGCAAGTCTTGGATATTCTATTACCCAACTGTTGGGTATTCTAGAGAAAAAAAATTTGGTAGAATCTAAATATTTAGAAAAAATTTCTAATATAGCTTCAGTTTTAGTGCAGGATGTTGATTTTATTCAAGAAAAAGCTAAAACAATAGCTAAAACAATTTTAAATAAAAATGTAATAATCTATGCACCTGATATTTATGAGCCTATAGCTGTAAGATTTAGACAACAGTTAAATGAAAATTCAAAAGTATTATGTTGGCATCATGTTTTACCAGAAATGAATCATAACGAAATTGTAGGTTGGGAAACTGGAATTAAAGATGCTGCAGTTTTATATTTTAAAGATACAGATTATAATACAAGAATTAATGACAGATGGAATATCACTAAAAGTATTATAGAAGATTCTATTCAGTCAGATTCATTTATTTCAGAAATAAAAGTTGAAGGTGATTTAATGGTAGATAGATTTTTTTATATGATTCATTTACTTGATTGGGTGTCTTATTATTTAGGAGAATTAAGAAAAGTTGATTTAATGGAAATAAAAAATATTGATAGATTAAAAGCAGAGTTAGAAGCGTAATCTAATAAACTATATAACTAAAAAAGCTCGAGAATTCTCGAGCTTTTTTAGTTATATAGTTTATTAACATAGTTGTTAGTATTAAATGGGCTATAAAGAATAAATAAGCCAATAATTAAAATTTGTATACTAAAATCAGGTCCTACTGTCATTAATATAACAATATGTAATAATATCAATAATATTCCCCATATAGCTAAAAGGTTTGGTTTAAAAATAACAACTATCGCAAATATTTCAATAAAATAACCTGTAATAAGTATAACTGAATGTATAGGTGATGGATTGTTAATGATATAATCTGCTAAAAAATACTTTTCATTTACTGAACCATTCATCGTTAAAGCAATTAATTGTCCTAATGCCTCTGGGTGTAAAGCGGAGACTTCATTTTTTGTAATTTGACTTATGATTCCATGAAATTTAAAAAAACCAGAAACAAAATAGGTGAGCAGAATAAATGATTGAAAACCAACCATTATGGTTAAAAAGGACTTTTTATCTTTTAAACTATATTCTTTCGAAGTTGGTATGAATATAAAAAGAAAAGAACCTATCAACGCTAAATGTAAGTAATGGTCTACTTTACCATAAGAGGATATTAATGATAGGTATTGAAAAAAGCTTATAAAATTTAAAATTCTAATCCAAAGAAAACGTTTCCAAAATAAAATATTGACAATAGAGCTAATAAAAAAACACATTAATATGGAATAAATAGCTATTTCAAAGTTGTTTTTAGTAATCCAATATACTGGCCATAAAGGCTCAAAAAACAATTTGTTTTTCAATAATAATTCGTAAACAGGTTGTTGAGAATAATAAGTAAAACTTTGTATAGATATAAAAACGATTACTAGATTAAAGATTTTGATAATAGAAACTGATTTTTGATATTTTTTATCCGCATCAGTTTCAATCATCTTGTTTAAGATGCCTAATAAGTAATAATAACTTTTTTTTAAATTATTTTTCATCATTGAATAGATTTTAATAAAATCACTTCAAAATTATCATTTTTATAAGCATCTATATAATTTCCTTTTATTTTAACAAAATAACCTTTTTTATGGAGTGCTATTTTTTTTAATATCGTTGGATCAACTTGGTTTGTTTTTTCAAAATGAACACCTAATAAGTGAAGTTTATGATTAATGTATTTTAGTTGTAATTTATCTAAGGTGTCATTTTTAAAAAGTAAGAAGTGATTTTCTTTAGTGTTTTCATCTATGTACATTACATCATAAACTTCAAAATTATTAGGGATTTTTGAATATAACCTAAAGGAAAAAAAAGGAATTGTTTCGCCGTTATATTTTGTAATTACAGAGTGAAAACTAAAGGCAAAATAAATAGTTGTAAATATTAAAATGAATTTCGCTAAATTATTTTTTTTCATCACTCAATTAAATTTCCCAAAATAAAACGCCAGTATCATCACCTACAGAAATTAAGTTGTTATTTATTATCTCTAAGTTATTTACAGATCTAAAATTACCTTCTCTATTTAATTCTGTTTTACCAAGAAAATCTAAAGTATTTGCATCCCAAGTTTTAATATGTTTATCTCTACTGGCAGTAAAAATTTCATTTTCAGTGTTTTTAATAGCATAAATATTACCTTTATGAGCAGGAATTTTTAATATCATTCTATAGGTGTTTTCCTCTCTATTTAAAAAATATAAAAATCCATTTTTATCACCACAAACAATTACATTATCTTTTGTAGGATGATGAATTACGCTCATTAAAGCTGTATCTTTAATTGATTTGGTACATAGTTCATTATAAAACTCACATTCAAACTCATGAATAAAACCTTGATTAGTTACTGCAATTAAACTATTGTCTTTTAATGATAGTTTTCTAATGCTTCCAGATTTTAAAGGAATAAATCTAAGAAGTTCAAGCTTTGATATGTCCCAAACACTCAAAAAACCATCTTCTCCTGCACAAATTAATTCTTTATTTGCCTCATGGTATTTAATGTCAAATATACCTTTTTTATGTTGCGAGAAATTTTTGATTTCTTGTTTTAAATTTAAGTCTATGATATGTAAGTTACCCTGACTTGTACCAATTGCTAAATAATTAAAATCAGGAATGTAGCATAAGCTATATATACTTTTACCTGTATTAATGGAGAGTTTCACCTGCTCTTTTGTTTCAAGTTTCCAAGTTGTAATTATTTTATCCTGTCCAGCTGTAAAAATAAGATTGTCATTTTTATTTACAGTAATGGCATATAATGGCAATTGGTGAGCTTGATTTCTTTTAACTAATTTCATTATTGGCACTTTAGGTTTTTACATTGTGTCATCTTGTCATAAAAATTCAAATGGCACTTGTTTTGTACAATATCTAAAAAAATTATAAAAAATAAAATTAATCATAAAAATGAAACAAGGAACAATTAACGTACAAACGGAAAATATTTTTCCGGTAATTAAAAAGTTTTTATACTCGGATACTGAGATTTTTTTAAGAGAATTAGTTTCTAATGCTGTAGATGCTGATCAAAAATTAAAAACACTTTCTACTGTTGGCGAATTTAAAGGCGAATTAGGTGATTTAAAAGTAGAAGTAATTGCCGATAAAGAAGCTAAAACCTTAACGATTAGAGATAATGGTGTTGGTATGACTGCAGAAGAGGTTGATAAATATATTAACCAAATTGCTTTTTCAGGGGCAGAAGAGTTTGTTCAAAAATATAAAGATCAAGATAGTAATTCAATTATTGGTCATTTTGGTTTAGGATTCTATTCTGCATTTATGGTTGCTGAAAAAGTTCAAATAAGAACATTGTCTTTTAAAGATGATTCACAAGCTGTTCAATGGGAGAGTAATGGAACTCCAGAATATACTTTACAGGATATTGATAAAACAACAAGAGGTACTGATATTGTACTTTTTATAGCAGAAGATTCTTTAGAATATTTAGAAGAAGGGAAAATATCTTCTATTTTAAATAAATATTGTAAGTTTTTACCTATTCCAGTAGTTTTTGGAACAAAAAAAATATCTGAAAATGATCCTTCAGGTGAAAAAGATGAGAATGATCAGGTAAAACAAATTGAAAAAGAAGTTGAAAATCAAATTAACAACCCAAATCCAATTTGGACAAAACAACCTGCTGAGTTAAAAGATGAAGATTATAAAGCTTTTTATAGAGAGCTTTATCCAATGAATTTTGATGAACCTTTATTTCATATCCATTTAAATGTTGATTTTCCATTTAATTTAACTGGTGTATTGTTTTTTCCTAAATTAAAAAACAATGTAGAAGTTCAAAAAAATAAAATTAATCTATATTCTAACCAAGTATTTATCACGGATAATGTTGAGAACATAGTACCTGAATTTTTAACCTTATTACATGGTGTTATTGATTCTCCAGATATTCCTTTAAATGTTTCTCGTTCATATCTTCAAGCAGATAAAAATGTAAAAAAAATATCTTCTTATATTACTAAAAAGGTAGCTGATAAATTAAACTCGATGTTTAAAAATGATAGAGCTGATTTTGAGAAGAAGTGGGATGATATTAAAATATTTATGGAATATGGAATGTTAACGGACGAAAAGTTTTTTGATAGAGCTAGTAAATATGCTTTATTAAAAGATACTGAAGCAAACTATAGCACATTTGAAGAATACAATGAAAAGGTAAAAGAAACCAACAAAAATAAAGACGGTAAAGTTGTTTATTTATATACAACTAATGTTGAAGAGCAACACACTTTTATTGAAGCTGCTAAGGAAAGAGGTTATTCTGTTTTATCTTTTGATAGTCCATTAACTCCTCATTACATTCAAACTTTAGAATCAAAATTAGAAAACGTACAGTTTGCTAGAGTAGATGCTGACACTATTGATAAGCTAATTCAAAAAGAAGTTGATTTACCATCAAAATTAAATGATGATGAAAAAGAAGCTTTAAAGCCAGTTTTTGAAGAGCACGTAGATAAACAAAAGTTTACTGTTGTTTTTGAAAATATGAGTGAAAAAGATTTACCAATTATTATTACGCAAAGTGAATTTATGCGTAGAATGAAAGAACAACAAGCTCTTGGTGGTGGAGGTATGCAAATGTTTGGTAACATGCCTGAAACTTTTAATTTAGTTGTAAATAGTAACCACGAATTAATTACCAAAATTAATGGTGAAGCTGATGAAAACTTGAAAAAAGAATTGGCTGATCAAGCTATTGATTTAGCTTTATTATCTCAAGGGATGTTAAAAGGTAAAGATTTATCAGATTTTATTAATAGGAGTATTGATATTTTAAAATAAATCATAAACTTTAAAGGGTCTTATATTTTATAAGGCCCTTTTTTAATTAAATCAAAAATAAAAACAATGAATAAAAATGTAAAAATATTATTAGGTGTAATTTTAGCAATAGTTGTTATTTTTGCTTACCTAAGATTTGTAAAAGCCCCTGGTGTATATGATCAAGCAGTATCGTATCAAGAAGAAGTTTCTGCAAGTTGGGGTAATGTTGAAAGTGCTTACCAACGTAGAGCCGATTTAATACCAAATTTAGTAGCAACTGTAAAAGGTTATGCAGAGCATGAGAAAAGCACTTTAACAGCTGTAATTGAAGCAAGAGCTAAAGCTACAAGTGTTAATATAGATGCTAATAATTTAAATGCTCAAAATATGCAACAATTTCAACAGGCACAAAGTGGATTAACATCTGCATTATCTAAATTAATGGTTGTTGTTGAAAAATATCCTGACTTAAAAGCGAATCAAAATTTTTCTGAGTTACAAGCTCAATTAGAAGGAACAGAGAATAGAATAAATGTTGCCAGAAATAGATTTAATGACAACGTAAAAAGTTATAATAAGTTTATTAGAGGTTATTGGAAAAAAATGTACTTAGGTTGGATTGCTGATGAAGATGAGTTTCCTAAAATGGAATCTTTTAAAGCACAAGAAGGAAGTGATGTTGCACCAACAGTACAATTTTAATTATGGCAGCTAATCAATTTACAGAAATACAAAAACAACAAATTGTTAAAGCCATTAAATCAGCAGAATTAAATACTTCTGGAGAAATAAGAGTGCATATAGAAAACTCTTGTAAAGAAGATGTTTTAGATAGGGCAGCCTCTATTTTTG
>CALTNV010000095.1 GCA_943845485.1 uncultured Flavobacteriales bacterium
TAATTTTTTGATTAATTTTTTTTAAATCCATTGAAAGTAGCTTGAAGAGTAAAAAATAAAATCATTGTTAATACCACCCAAATTATAAACTGTGATAAACCAACTAAAGCAACTCCTATAATCTTACCCATCATTAATTGAAAGGGACGTACTGATGATATAATTACTTCAACAATTCTATTGGTTTTTTCTTCAATTACACCTCTCATAACCTGAGAGCCATACATGAAAATAAACATATAAATTAAAACAGCGAAAAAGAAACCAACAGCAGCTTGCTCTTTAAGAGAGTTCTCTTTAACTCCCTTATCTATATTGTAGGTATCAAAAGAAACGTTTGTTTTAATAGCATCATAATCTTTTCTAGTAAATTTTTTATTAATTCCTATTTTTAAATTTTCAAAAGTATTTTCTATTTGCGTTTTAATATGGCTTTCTGCAAAAACATTTAACCTATCTTTAAATTGCATAGGTAATATGATTTCTTCATCAGGGTTCATGTGGTTGTTTAGTAGTTTTTGCCCATCAACCAATATCCTAACATTATACTTTTCCTTTTTAAAAACTTTTTTATCATCCCAAACGGTTGCATAACTAAAAGTTACATTATGATGCTTAGAATTTTTTAATTCGTCAACGCCTATAACCTGATCTGGATCTACAATTAAAACTTCAAAATTTGTATCATCTTGCATTCCTAAATACACTGTTAATGATAAAAACCCTGCTATTAAAATGGGACCCAAAATTGTCATTACCATAAAAGATCTTTTTCTAACCCTGGTAATGTATTCTCTTGCTATAATTAAACCTATTTTACTCATTTTTTATATCAAATTAAGATTGATAATCCTCTACTTGCTGAATAAAAATATCATTCATGCTTGGTTTTATTTCTTTTACACCCAAAATAGTTACATGTGCTAAAATTTCTGTCAATAAACTATTAACACCGTTATCGTTTAACATTTTAACATTTGCTATATGATGGTTATTATCAATAGAAGTATGATTTAACAATTCAAATCCAGCCCATAAAGCATTGGTAAAGGCAATCATATTTCCTTTAAACTCAATAGCAAATTCTGTTTTTGAAAACTGTGTTTTAATTTCATTAATTTTACCACTTAAAATATTCTTTGATTTATATATTAAAGCAATATCATCACAAATTTCCTCTACAGATTCCATGTTATGAGTTGACAAAATAATAGAAACCCCATTATCTCTCATTTCTAATAATTCTTTTTTAATTAAGTTAGCGTTTATAGGATCAAATCCACTAAAAGGTTCATCTAATATTAATAATTTGGGCTTATGAATTACAGTAGTTATAAATTGAATTTTTTGAGCCATTCCTTTTGATAACTCCTCAATTTTTTTATTCCACCAATCAGTAATTTCAAATTTTTCAAACCATTTTTTTAATTCAAATTCGGCTTGTTTTTTTGTAAGCCCTTTTAATTGAGCTAAATAAAGAGCTTGTTCACCAACCTTCATTTTCTTATACAAACCTCTTTCTTCAGGTAAATATCCTATGGTATCAACATCAGAAGGCGATAAAGGATTGCCATTTAAAAAAATAGACCCTTTTTCAGGGTATGTAATTTGATTAATTAAACGAATTAAAGTTGTTTTACCAGCGCCATTTGGACCTAAAAGACCAAAAATCCTACCTTGATAAACATCTAAACTAACATCAGTTAATGCTTGATATCCATCATAAAATTTTGAAATATTTTTTACAGATAATATTGGTTCATTCATTTTTACTACTTATTATAAAATCTTATAGCCAAAAAAAACCTATCAAAAAAATGATAGGCTTAAATATAAGATATATTATTAGTTTAACAATCTTTCGTCTTTAACATCAGCATTATTAATTAATGCTTGGTTTACTGAAGCATTAGACCTATTTCTAAGTAAACTTAGCATAGTTGTTTTATTTTGAGTATAATTCTCTTGCTCTTGAGGTGTTGTTTTACCTAATAATTTAACTACAAAAATACCCGATTCTCCAACTAAAGGGGTTGAAACCTCTCCTTGGTCAAGTGTAGAAATTGTAGCTACAACAGCTGGCTCATTTGATGCACCACTGATATAAGGATTTTTTAAAGTAGTTCCGTTAGATTTTTTTACAACCTTATTAACCTCTTTAGCCAATGCAACTAAATCAGCATTATTCATTTCTTCTTTTAACATTGTTGCTTTTTTCTCTTTTACAAGTGCAACTCTCATCTCCTTATCAACATCTTCAAATTTAGGTTCACCTTCATCTGTAGCTTTTACTAATGAAATAACAACAAACTTATC
Source organism: uncultured Flavobacteriales bacterium (assembly GCA_943845485.1). The sequence goes on from CALTNV010000095.1 coordinate 2,317, forward strand.
ATCATTATCATTCATAGGCTCAGAAACATCACCTAAGTCATGTTTAAAAGACCAACGAATAAATTGCTTAGAATCATTCATTCCTGAAACAAATGTAGCACCTAATAATATCTCATTACTTTGACGTGCAAACATTTTATTCTCTTTAGCAACTTCCTCTAATGATTTACCATCTTTAGTTTCATTAGAAATTTGGTTGGCTTTATTATAAATACCTTCCATAGTTTCATCAGAAATAATAATTTTTCTTTTAACAACAGCTAATCTAACTACATTAGTATCTTTTATATCCACAATAGAAACTAAATGTGTTCCAAATTGAGTTTTAACAATTTCTAAATCACCTACGTTCCCAGAATAAACGGCATCAGAAAAAGGTTTCACCATTCTCCCTTTTTCAAACCAGCCTAAATCTCCTCCTTTTGATGCAGAAGGACCTTGACTATTCGTTTTTGCTAACTCAGCAAAACTTGCACCATTTTTAATTTCTTTCTTTAAACTATCAAGTAATAAAGCTGCTTCAGCTTCAGGAACATCAGCATTTATTAGTATGTGACTAGCTTTTCTTTTTTCTATTTTACCATTATTTTCAACTTTAACAATTTTGTAAGCATCGTTATCTTCAAAAGGACCAAAAACAGCACCTTTTTCAGCAGATAAAATATTATTAGTAGTAGTAGTATCTAATTTGTTAAATGTGTTTTCATTAAAATCTACCAATACAAAATTCGAGTTATCAGAATTAGACTCTACAAATATTGTATCGTTTGTAGATGCTTTAAAGTCATTAACTAAATTTTGAACATATGTTAAAGATTCATTTCTATCTTTTTCAGATGCTTTAATTGGAAACTCAACGTAAGCAAACTTTCTTGAAGACTTTTGCTTCCATTTCACGTCAGATTTATGTTTGTTATAATAAGCTTTAACATCTTCATCAGTAACATTTACTAAAGAATCTGGTAACTCATAAAAAGGCTTATAAACATATTCAAAATCAAGTGTTGTATTTGCTTCTTCATAATCATTTTTGGCTTCTAAAGTTGAAACAAACAATCCTTTACTAATTAAAGCATTAAACTTTGACCTCATATAGTTTCTAACAATTGCTTGCTTTTGAATATTAAATTCAGCTTGTTGTAAAGCTAATTGTCTTCTAGCAGCATCATCTGTAATTTCTGGACTTCCATTTTCCATTTGATCAACATATGCTCTAAAGCTAACAACATCAAACATCCCTAAAGAATCTTGAAAATACTGACCGTAAGTTTGGAAAACTTGAGGAGACATATTTTCACCATAAAAAAGTTCTTCAACTTCATTTTTAGTCAATGAAAGGCCCATGTTTTCATATTCTGTACTATATATTTTATTAGTAACAATATCATTCCAAACTTGATTTCTCACAATTTCTTGAAAATTAGCTTGTTTATCATACCCTAATTCTCTGTAAATTTGTTGTTTGCTATTTACAGATTTTTCATAATCTGTGGAAGAAATTTTTTCTCCATAAACCTCACCTACTGTTATGTCTTGAGCAGATTGACCACTATTACCTAAGTTATCAGTTAATACAAATAAAGCGATACTGACCCCTACAAATACTAAAAGTAAGCCAGTTCTTTTACGAATGTTTTCTAATGTTGCCATGTGTTTTAATTATTATGCTTGCGAATATAATAAATAAATATAAACTAATATAAATTTTACATTTATTCCTCTGTTTTAGAAGAGAATCTCACTCTTTCTATTCTAGTTTCATTCGCTTCAGTAACTATTATATCAAAATTATGAAGCGCAAATTTCTCACCTGACTGAGGTATGTTTTTAATGTTTGAGATAATAAAACCTCCCAAGGTTTCATATTCATCAGATTCAGGAATATTTAAGCCATATTTCTCATTGATATAATCAATTTCTAATCTTGCTGCAAAATCAAATTCATTTTCAGATAACTGATTATCAATTAAATCATCCACATCATGTTCATCATCAATTTCACCAAAAATTTCTTCAATTACATCTTCAATGGTAAGCATACCTGAAGTACCACCAAACTCATCAACAACTAGAGCTACCTTGTTTTTTTGTTTGGTAAACTTCTCTAACAAAACATTGGCACTTGTTGTTTCAGGAATAATCAACATTTTTTTTACGATACTTTTAATTTCTTGCGGCTTTTTAAACAGATCAAATGATTGTACATAACCTACAATATTATCTATGGTATCTTTGTAAACGAATATTTTAGAGTAACCTGTTTTCACAAATTGTAATCGTAAAGACTCAACATCAGATTCAATATCAATAGCTTCAATTTCAGTTCTTGGAACCATACAGTCTCTAGACTTAACTTTTGAAAAATCTAGTGCATTTTTAAAAATTTGAATTTCATGATCTACCCCCTCTTCATCATGCGATCTATTAGAAATTTCTTTTACATAATTATCTAAATCTACCTTACCAAATCTTAAAGCATTTTCTGACTCTTCTTCATCTGTAATATTAAAAAGCTTTAGTAGTCCTTCTGATATACCAATAGATAGTATTGTAATAGGATATAAAACAACTCCAAAGAACAAAATAAAAGGCCAGGTTAACTGCAGTAATTTATTGGGGTTAATTCTACCTATACTTTTTGGTAAAAACTCAGCAGTAAACAATATTACAAGTGTAGATATAGATGTTTGAATTAGTAATGGGTAAAAAGTTAGTGTGTCAGAGTTTATTAACTCAGGAAAAAGCACAGCAATAATAACCTTACCCATATATAAGCCATATATTACTAAAGCAATATTATTACCAACAAGCATAGTACCTAAATACAAAGACGAATGTCTAAGAAAATAATGGACAATTTTAGCACTAAGTCCTCCTTCTTTTTTATCTAATTCTATCATCAATTTATTTGATGATAAAAAAGCGATTTCCATCATTGAAAAAAAACCTGAAGCCACTAGGGCTAATAGAATGACAACTAACTCTAAATTACTCATTAATTATTATCTAAGTTCTCTAATTTTTTAATGCTAAATCTTCTCAATAAAAAATACAAGAAAAAAACTAAAGAAAAAACCAACATATAAATTGCATCATCAAATCCAGATGTAAAATAAGTAATAACTCCCCAGCCAAATACTCCAATAGAAATACCTAACCATAACCAATTCATAAATTTTTGAAATTTCATCATTGCAATTACATTTTTATTTGTTGTTCAGCATTTTCATATTCGTATGATTCAAATCTTTCATCAGCAGTTAAACCATAACCTGTAATAATCATATCTTCATCATCTACCCTAAAATAATTATCTCCTGGTGTATAGATAATTTTCTTTTTCTGATCCCAGATTAATTCTTCTGTTTGTAAAGTTTGTTTTTTCTGAAAATTATCAAAAAACACATTCCCTGACAACTCAATCAACTGTTTATCCTCGTATTGAAATGCATGATTAGCAGAAATTTTAGAAGAAACATTACCTTTTGAATCATAAAAAAACACAACCAAACTATCTTTAATCTCCATGTAATTAAGTTCTTTTTTGTCAAAAACATATCTATCTACATACCTGCCAAAGATTCTTGATTTTAAAGCACCAGAGTCTGTTGCAAAAACTTGAAGGTTTATAAAGGATTCATTAGGAACTTTTTCCCCTTCAACTGTAATTTTTTTAATTTCCTGAATATCATTTTCTTGACATGAAACAAGTATACCCATTGCAAATATTACAATGGGTATATATTTAATAAACTTTATAATTCTATTTAATTTCAAAGAATGATAGTATAATGGTTATTGAGCTACTCTAACTTTTGTTGATTCATTGTTCCAACAAGATACATTATATGTTGCTTCATTTAAATCATAATAATCAAACACTTCTCCTTTGTTTGGAAACCTTGATTTGTATGCAGCCATTAATGAATTAGCCTGAGAAGCTAAATTAGCATCAGTAGCTTTTGCTTTAGCAGCATAATCATAAGCTAACCAATAAGCAGCTTTCTTTTGAAAAGGATTATCTCCACAACTATTAGCTTTATTTGCAATTTGTAAAGCTGTTAATAAATAAACATCACCCATTTTATTTAAGTCAGAAGCATATTCCTTAGCTTTACTATATTTTTTTGATTGAGTAAATACGGTAACTGCAACAGCTTTATAATCATTTAACTTTTCACAATCTCCACATTCTGAAATTGCTTTTTCAATATAACTTGATGACTTGTTATAATTTCCAGCATCTTTATAGCCTTTAGCTAAATTCACATAACAGTCTAAAGAAGGCTCTATATCACATACAGATTCGATTAAGTTTAATACAAAACCATCACCTTTACATTCTTTATTTAACAATAACTCAACATAAGATTTTTTTAACTCTAAATTATCAGGTGAAGCTGTAACATTTTTTTTAGCTACCTCAATAATATCTTCACATTTAGCAACTTTCACAAATAAACCTTCTACATTATTTTTAGCCCAATTTACCGTAGCAACTTGTTTAGGATACTTATCACCATAACCATCTAATCTAGTCATGATTGGCATATATAAATCTATTAAATCACCTTTGGTTATTTTACCATATTTTAATAAATAAAAATTAGCTCTGTAATAATAATATTCAGTGTAAGGATCTACATCAGCTCCTGCAGTTGCTATCCCTTTTTCCATCATATCAACTGCAGCAACAATTTCTTTAGGGTTATACTGAAACAATGCACTTCCTTTTTTAGCTAAAATAGCACCATTATCTCCAAAATATTCAATTTGAATATCGTACATTGCTAACAAAGCATCAATTAAGGCTTGTTTTTTTACAGGATCAGTTTCTTTACCAATTAAAGTTTGTAGCATAAACTCTCCTCTTTGGTATGTTCCTATAGAAAACCCAGGACATAGTTTTAAAACATTTGACCAAGGCTCTATTGCTTCTTGATAATTTTTATTTTTATAAGCTTCTTGATACATTGAAAGGTTTTGACGACAGTTAACACTATCTTCAGGAGTATTCCCAAATTTTTGAGCTTTTACAGACAAAAAAGCAACAACCATCAACAACGTGCTCAGTAAATTTTTCATTTTATTTATTTTATATTTTAATTATATTTTCTTTTAACAAACCATTTATCTTTCCAGGTTGGAACAATAGAAAGCCCAATGTAATAATTTAAAAACTGTTCCTCTATTAGTGTTTTTTCAACATCTCCTCTTTTTCCATATTGAATACCTAAGTTAATTCTGGTGGCAGAGGTTTTTCTGTGTATCGGAACCCCCAAACCAAAACTACCAGAAATTTCAGTTAGTTGTGTATTGTTAACATACTGGTAACAATTTGTATAATTTATACCAGCTCTATATGAAAGAGCTTTAAAAATATTTCCTTTATATTTCATTTTACCATCTGGGGTATACTCTACACCAAATCTTAAACCTAAATCATTTTTATAATCACTTTTAAAAACATACATTTCATTTGTTTGATTTTTCCAAATACCATAATTAGCATCAAAACTTAATAATAGCTTCTCA
>CALTNV010000096.1 GCA_943845485.1 uncultured Flavobacteriales bacterium
ATGAACAAAGCAGTTCAGAAAATGGGAGAAGATTTTGGAATACCCGATGAAAACATCAGATTTGATGATTTTGGAGGTTAATCTTAAGGAATTATAAACACAAAAAAAACCAGCACTCTTTTGTGCGGGTTTTTTTATGCTATAATACTTTCTAGCTGATATATGGGTTGATTATTTTCGTACTTAAAAATTTTAGAATAATCCATAACATTAGGCACAGCATCTAATTTGCATAGAAAACTAATAACAGCGCTCAACGCATGGAATAGAGTTTCCTTGTTTCTGGGGTTTTGAGGTTTTTGATTGTAGTGGCAAAGAGGGGTTTTAAACCCACAGGCTTCAAGAAATACTTTTTCAATCTCAAGAATTTCTTGCGGAGAATACCCATTAAACCTTCTGCCTAGCTGCTGATGAACTGTTCCAATATAATTTAATTGTAAAGAGCCGTGTTCATTGGAAAGATGCTTCCAGCTGTCATGATTGTCTAAAATATTTCCAACTGCACAAGCAGCGCAATCCTCAGGATCTAGCATATTGCTATGAAATGCTTTGTATAATTTTATGATTGCTCGTTCTAATCGTATTGGAGTTTGCATTTTTATTTTATTTTCGATTATTCTAAGATACAAAAGAATTTATTTATGATTGTACTCATATAAATAATTTGTTTAATGATGACGCACTTTTATTTTCATTCTCTATTTATTTTAACGTTGTAAAAACTTGTAAATTATTTTCCTGTATTACAAATATCTTATTGAATATGAGGCATTTGATGTGGCATTAAATCTTGGAGGTTCATAAATATCTCATATTAATCCATCCTTTGAAAAGTTATTAAATGAAGGAAAAACTTTTTTTGATGATTTTCACACATAGAAATGTGCACACAGAATATTAAAATTTTCTATTGAAAAAACAGCAATAATTACTAAAAATATTGCTCAGTATTTAACCAAACCTAATAATTAATTAAACCTAATCTGAAGTAATCAATAAAAAACAGTAGTTTCGTTTTATCAAATCAATTTTATGCCTTGGAGCTCCTACTTACTAATTCTGATAATTATTGTTACTGTTATTAGCATTATTCTTTATTTCTTTCAAGAACGATTGTTATTTCATCCAGAAAAGCTACCTGCAGATTTTCAGTTTCAATATGAAAATCAAGAAGTAGATGAATACAATCTAGATTTACCAGATGGAACCATTATTAATGGGTTGCATTTTAAGGTTGAGAAACCAAAAGGATTGGTGTATTACTTGAAAGGAAATTCTAAAAGTATTAAAGGTTGGGGAAAGTTTGCTATAGATTTTACTATTCATAATTATGATGTAATCATGATAGATTATCGAGGTTTTGGAAAAAGTACAGGAAAGTTAAGTCAAGAAAGTATGAAGCATGATGCTTTATATATTTATGACAGATTAAAAGAAAAGGTAAAAGAAGAACATATTATTGTTTATGGTAGATCTTTAGGAACTGGTTTAGCTACTAAAGTTGCTTCTATTAATAAACCTAAAGCTTTGATATTGGCTTGCCCGTATTTTAGTATGTCTAAAAATGTAAAACGTTATTTACCTCTAATTCCGTTAGGTTTAGTAATGCGTTATCAAATGCCGACCTATAAATGGATTAAATATGTAGATTGTCCGATTAACATTTTGCACGGTACAAACGATAAAATAATTCGGTTTGCGTCTAGTTTACAATTGTCTAAATTAAAACCAGATTCTACAAAATTATTTCCGATTATTGGTGGTGGGCATAAAGATTTACACAATTTTGAAAGTTATCATAGAGCTTTGGGCGAAATTTTAAATTCAAAAAAATTAGTAGCTCTAGATAGAAAGAAAACTAGTATTGATTTTATAAGAACAAAAAAGAAAAGGAAATGATAAAGAAAATTATCTATTGCATTTTTATTTTTGTAGGTGTTGGGTTGTTTCTTTTTTATATTTTTCAGGAGCGTTTCTTTTTTTTAAATGGGAAAAAAATACCAAAAAATGTAGCGTATAACTTCCCTCAATCTTTTACTGAAGTTAATTTAATAACTAAAGATAACGAAACAATTAATGCATTACATTTTAAGTTAGAAAAGTCAAAAGGTGTTATTCTGTTTTTTCATGGAAACAAAGGCAATTTGCGACGTTGGGGAAACATTGTTTCTTATTTATTAGAGTATGAATATGAAGTTTTTGTAATAGACTATCGAAATTACGGGAAAAGTACTGGAAGTTTTAATGAACTTAAAATGTACGATGATGCATTATTAGCATATAGTCATTTAACAACAAAATTCTCTGAAGATAAAATTGTAGTTTACGGTCGTTCTTTAGGCGCTACTTTTGCTGCTAAAGTTGCTTCAGAAAACAATCCTATGCATTTGATCCTAGAAGCTCCTTTTTACAACCTAAAAAAAGCAACTCAATTTTATTTTGTATTGTCTCCAACCTTTTTAATTAAATATCCGTTTAGAACAGATTTATTAATTGACAAAGTAGCATCACCTGTCACTTTTTTTCATGGAGATCAAGATAAAACTACTTCTTTTGATCATTCTAAAGAGCTTTTTAAGCTAGTGAATTCTCAACAAAAAGAGTTTGTTTCAATTCCAACAGCAACTCATCATAATGTTAAGGATTATAAAATTTATACATCAAAAATGAAATCAATTTTAGAGTAGCACAAATAAACAAGCTACCTTTGTTAAAATTTTTTCACATGACTACTTTTGAAGATTTAGACTTATCTAATCAACTTTATAACAGCATAGAAGAGTTAGGTTTTACCCATCCAACTCCTATACAAGAAGCTGCCTATTCTGTAGTTAGATCTGGTAAAGATGTGGTAGGAATAGCCCAAACTGGTACTGGAAAAACATTTGCTTATATGATGCCTATTCTCAGAGACCTAAAATTCTCCAAGCAAGTAACGCCAAGAGTTTTAGTTGTTGTTCCAACTCGTGAATTGGTATTGCAGGTGGTAGATGAGATTGAAAAACTAGCAAAATATATAAATAATAGAGTTCTAGGAGTATATGGCGGAACTAATATAAATACACAAAAACAAGCCGTAGCTCAAGGGACTGATATTATTGTTGCCACGC
>CALTNV010000097.1 GCA_943845485.1 uncultured Flavobacteriales bacterium
GTAATGTTATCATCTATTTTAGTGATGATTTTATCTTCAATTAATACATCTTTAGTTTGCTTATGAAATGGCGATTTTTTATTTAAAATAAAAGCATTTTTTATTAAAGTTTTCATCGGAAAATATTATTTATAAAACCTAATTATTAAAATCTCAAATATTACAAATAGCAAAGCTAATAAAATTAATACTTTATACCACTGCGTATTTGAAGTAACATTAACTGAGCTGTTAAAATCTTTGATTTCTAGATGTTTCTTGCTTTTTAACTTTAATAGGTTTTTGTTATTATTGATAATATCAAAATTTGTATAATTTAAACTTACATATCTAACCAAAGAATCGTTTTCAGTAAGTTTAAAATTTCCTTGTGTTAATTTATTATACGAAGTACTTAAATAACTATTGTTTTCAAAATATTTTTTAGATAATACAATTTTATTTTTATTGGTTTCTAGCACATAGTTATTATTAATATTCAAATTTCTTTCTTTTATATTTGTAATAGATTTTAAACTGGTGCTGTTTATACTGTTTCCTTTTGAAGTTTCAAAAATTCTCATTATTGTAATTGTGAAAAAAGGATGGTATGTCCAATTAATATTACTTTCAAAAGGGAAATAAAAAAGAAATAACTTCCCATTATCGTTATTTTCCTCTAAAAATGTTTGTTTACCTTCTTCTTTATCGGATAACAAAGTGGTATTTGTACCGTTTTTTAAAGATTTAAAATAATAACTTATTTCTGGAAGCTGATTATTGTTCTTAATTTCTGATTCAAATGTTTCTGTATAAAAATCATTTAATAAATTAGGAAAAAGTTTAATTGTATCTTTTTGAGTTAATTTCTTAAAATAGCTAAAATTGTACTGTTTAGCTATTTTGTTTATTGAGCTTATATCAACTATGTTAGACGGAATGATAACTACGGTTTTTTCTTCCTTAATTGCTTTGCTTATGGCTTTTATAGTTTGCTTATTTATTTTGCTTATTTCATTAATAATGATGATGTCAAAGCTTAATAAATTCTCATTGTTTAATTCATTTAGGTTAATTGTCTTTAATTCAGTTTGATCGTAGCTTCTTAAAAATACTTCTATTGATGTAATTGATTTTGAATCGTTTACAAGTAATGTTTTATATTTACTCTTTGCTAAGAAATTAAAATTAAAATCATTGTCATAATAGATAGGTGAATCTTCAATGCTAATTACTGCTTCATTTATTTTTGAAACAGGGAAAATATTAAAAAATGTATCTATAGTTGTTTTTTCAGGTATTTTAAAAGACACAATTTGTTTAACATCTTGATTAATATACAAGGTAGCTTCTGAGTTTCTTAAGTTTTTTCCTTCATTAATTATTGAAAAGTTTAACTGATGGTTCTTGTTTAATTCGATATTATTTTGTTTTAAATATACATTTGAAACTTTTAAATTTTCTTTTTGGTTAGATGTAAAGTCTATTAATTGATAATTTTTATTGGTGTCAGTATTATTTAAGTACTGAATTAAACTAGAGTTGTTGAAATTTGAGAAAATATAATTTAAATCACTTTCATTTTTTTTTATTGCTATTGTATCAATTTCATTATAAATAGGTTCTATGGTTGATACAAAGAGGATGGCATCATCTTTAAGTAGTTTTTTTTTAATAATGTTATTGGTAATGATATTGATTTTTTTTTGATTACTATTTTTAATTGTTTCAATTGCTTTTTGTTTAAGTAATTCAATTGATGGGATATTATTAATTGTATTTTGAAGAAGTAAATTATTGTCTATAATGATAGATGTTGTGTATTCTTTTGTTTTTTTGTTTTTTAAATCTTCTTGATTAATTGGATTCGTAAAAGCAAAAACTAAAGTTGTAATTATTAATAACCTTGAAATTAGGAGAAGAAGGTTTTTTAGTTTTTTGATAGATGAAGTACTACTTTTATTTTTTTGTAATATTGATATATTTGTGAAATATATTTTTTTGTATTTCCTAAAATTAAAAAGATGAATAATAATTGGAATTGCTAAAAAACAAAGGCCATATAAAGCATTGGGGTTTTGTAATACAATCATAAACCATTATATATTTTAGAAATAGTACCTGTTAAGTTTGATATTAGATTCCAAGAGTCAATATTGAAGTCTATTTCTACAATATTAGAAGTTTCAAAATAGAAATTACTTCCAGTTAAATAATTTAATAAGTTTGAAACAGAGGGATTGTGTGCAATAATCATAGCCGATTCATAGTTGGCTTCAAAATTTTCAATATTTTTAAATAAAACCTCTTTATTCGTTTCATATATCGTTTCAGAAAATTTAATATTTTGAAATTTAATATTTTTTGATAGAATAGATAAAGTTTCTTTTGTTCTTTCTGATTTACTACATAAACAAAAACTTATACTCTTATGTTTTTTAGCTATCTCCTTAGAGGTCGATTCAGCCTCGTAAATACCTTTAAGACTTAATTTTCTTTCAATGTCTTTATAGTTATTAAAGTTGGCATCAGCATGTCTCATTATAAATAATTTTTTCATGATATATTTACAAAAGGATTATTTGTTTTTTCATGCCCAACAAAAGTTTCTGCGCCATGTCCAGAATAAATTTTATATTCGTCTGGAAGTGTATATATTTCTTCTAAAATAGTTTTTTCTAATACATCATAATTACCACCTGGTAAGTCAGTTCTACCTATACTGTTTTGAAAAATAACATCACCACTAAATACGGCCATTTTTTCATGATTAATTAATGTGATGTGACCTGGTGCATGTCCCGGAGTATATTTAATTTCAAATTTATCTTCATCTAAATAATAGAAATCATCATGTTCTAAGTGATTTTCTGAACTTTCAAATTCAGTAAAATTAAATCCATAAACATGTGCATAAGAAGGGATACTTTTTAGTGTTTCTCTATCAATTTTATGGTGGATAGGTAGTAAATTATATTTTTTAGTAAAAAAGTGTGCTCCTAAAACATGATCAATATGACTATGCGTGATAATTACATCCTTAATTGTTAAATTGTTTTCTAGAATAAAATTGTCAATAAAATCAAATTCTTTTTGTTCATAACAACCAGGGTCAATTACAATACAATTGTTTTTATCATTATATACTACGTAAGTATTCTCTTGAAAAGGATTAAATGTGAATTTTTTAATGGAAATCATAACAATGTGAGTATAAAATTTTAATAAACTTATAACAAAATTAATAAGGTTTGTTTGAAAATAAGTATATTTATTCTAAAACCTAACAACTTTACTTCGGTAAATTAAATCCAGTTATTTTTCGAATGAAAAAACTTTTATTTTACTCATTACTATTCTTTATTTCTTTTAATGCTTATACTCAATTTTATAATGGGGTTGATCAAGCGTTTGGTAAAAATAGAGTTCAGTATAAACAAGATTGGATATGGTCATACTTTAGTTATGAGAAATATGATGTTTATTTTTACAGAGATGGAAGAATACTGGCTGAAAATATTTCAGCAGTAACACTTGAATGTTTTAAAGAAGTTGAAAAAGAATTGGAGTTTCAATTATCTGATAGAATAGAAATTTTAGCGTATAATTCTTACGATGATTTCAAACAAAGTAATATTGGTTTAACCATGACTGAGATGTCTCAGATTTCAGGTAAAACAAGAGTTAGTGGAACTAAAGTTTTTGTATATAATACTGGTGATTATAACGATATTAAAATTCAAATAAAAGAAGGTTTAGTTGATATTGCAATTAAACAAATGATGCTTGGAAGCAATTGGAAACAAAGGGTTTCTTCTGCATCTTTGTCTGAATTACCCATTTGGTACACCGAAGGTTTAAAACTATATGTTTCTAATGGATGGGACGATCATCTAGATAATGTTAATAAAAATTTAATTTATAATAATACGTACAAAACATTTTTTTGGAATAAAACTAATGATGCTGCTACAATGGGGGCAGCTTTATGGAATTATGTTGATTATAAATATGGTCGTAATGCAATAACCAATATATTGTACACTACTCGTATTACCAGAAATCCTTTAAGTGGTTTTTTATATGTAATTGGTCAAGATTTGACTAATCTACTTAGTGAAACTAAGAAGTTTTATTTTCAAACTTATATGTTAGATGATAAATCTTATGATAATGTTAATGCTTCTGAAATTAATTTTAAGAAAAAGAAGGGATTTGATTATTATGGTTTTACTTCTTCCTCTAATCAAGATAAATTTCTATACGTAAGAAAAAAATATGAAAAGTATAAGCTATTTTTAGCTAAGGACATTAATAAACCCAAGAAAAAGAAAAAATTACTTAAGCATGGTTTTAGGCTTGAACGAATTAAAGATAATTCAGTACCCATTGCTAAATTCCACCCCTCCGGTAATTTTGTTGGGGTTGTTTTCGAATTAAAAGGTGAAATTTGGTTTTATCAATATGATATTGACAAAAGGAAGTATATAGTTGAAAATAAATTGAAGGGTATTACCAAATTAACAGATTTTAATTATTCAGCTGATGGTAAAAAAATTGTATTTTCAGCGATTAAAAATGGTTATTCTGATATTTTTATTTATCAAATAGCAGGAAATGGATGGAAACAAGTTACTAATGATCCATTTTCTGACTTTACACCTTCTTTCAGTATTAATGGTAATTCAGTTTTATATTCATCTAATAGACAAGATGATACTATTAGAAGAAAATATAATTTAGATGTTTTTTCAACTGATAAATCAATTTTTAAAATTGATATAAAAGGAAATAATCTTGAGAAAATTTCAGAATCTGTAAGCGCAACATCCCCTAAAGAATTTAATAACGGAATAGTTTATTTAGATTCACGAAATGGTATTTCAAATGTTATTTTAGCTGAAAGAGATAGTGCTATTAAAAATATTGATACTACGATTCATTTTAGATATTTTTATAATGAAACGCCACTGACAAATTTCAAAAATGATGTTAGATACATAACATCAAGTGGTAGAAATAATAATTATTCTTTTAGTATTTCAGATTCTTCAGGTCTACATTTTTATAATTCAAGGATAACCTCTTCAACATATTCCTCTGATTTGATACTAACTTTTAATCAGAAAAGAATAGATGGAATTATTGAAAATACAGTTAAAATAAAAGAAAAAGTTAATGATAAAACAGAGCTAGAAGTTATTGAGGAGAAACCATATTTTATTGATGAAGTAAATGGATACGAAAAGGAAGTTATTCAAGTTAGACCTAAAGGAAATGGAAGTGAAGAAAAGGATTTAGTTAACAAAATAACATCTACTAAAACAGAAAAAATTATTGATAGAAGTTTTAAATTAAGTCAAACAAATAATTATTTTATTAATTTTACCGTAGACGAATCTTTTCAAAAATTTGATTTCACATATTTAAATCAGAGTTACCAAAGATATAATCCAAGTTCCCCTTCTTATGTTAATCCTGGTTTTCAAGGCTTGTTAAAATGGGGGATAAGCGATCTTTTTGATAATCATAAACTATTATTAGGTGCTACAGTAGGAACAAACCTTAGAGATCATGAGATATTATTAATATATCAAAAGTTGGATAAAAGGTTAGATCAAGAGTTTGTTTTTTATAATTCAACTGTTACTGATGATGATGCAAGAAATTATTCATATCAAGGAAAATATAATGTATCCTATCCATTTAATGAAGTTCTTTCTTTTAAAATTGGCATAAACTACAGGTATGACAATCTTGAACCTCTTAGTATCGATGATGCATCTCTTAATGAGGTGAATTCAGAAACACATAATTTAGGGGCTATAAGCTCGTTGGTTTATGACAATTCAAAATCTTTAGGCTTAAATTTAACTGAAGGGGTAAAGTTTAAGATTTTTGCAGAATATTTTAAAGAAATTAATGTTTCAAAATCAAACCTTTATGTAGTTGGTTTAGATTATAGAAAATATCTTAGACTATTTAGAAATGTAATTTTAGCAGGAAGGTTTGCTGCAAGTTCCTCTTTCGGAGATAGAAAATTACTATATTATTTAGGAGGAGTTGACAATTGGCTAGGAGCAAGAGATGCAAATACCCAAGTTGATAATTCAAGAAACTTTTATTTTCAAACCAATGCTACTCCAGTTAGAGGATTTTGGCAAAATATACGTAATGGAAGTAATTTCGCTGTTGCAAATTTAGAGTTTAGATTTCCTTTAATTTCAACTTTTTCTAAAGTTCCTATTTCAAGTCCATTTTATAAACATTTACAATTGGTTAGTTTTTTTGATGCTGGTTTAGCTTGGAATAGTAATGATCCATACTCAGAGGATAATTCATTTAATACGACTATCATTACCAAAGATCCTCTTAGAATTGTATTAGAAAATCAAAAAGAACCTATTGTTTATGGTTACGGATTAGGATTAAGATCACAGGTGTTGGGCTATTTTATGAAAATGGATTTAGCTTGGGGAGTTGATGATGGAATTGTTCTTGATCCTGTATTTTATTATTCAATAAGTTTAGATTTTTAATATGAGTTTTAGTTCAGTAATTATTTTGAGTGTTATCGGTGTTTTAGCTGGAGTTTTAAGTGGTATGTTTGGTGTAGGTGGCGGTATGATTATTGTTCCTGCTCTAATGTATTTTATGCATATGAATCAACATGAGGCGCAGGGCACCTCTATTGGTTTAATGTTATTACCAATAGGTATATTAGCTGCATCAGAATATTATAAAACAGGTAATTTAAATGTTAACTACGGTTTACTTATTGCGGCAGGTTTTGTTTTTGGAGGTTATTTAGGATCAAAAATATCTTTAAGTATTAGTGGGCCATCTTTAAAAAAGATTTTTGGGGTTTTAATGCTATTCGTTTCTTTAAAAATGATTTTCTTCTCAAAATAATTTTATATGGATGCAATAAAAAAATATCTTTTAAGCTTGAACGATGATTTTTTCAATGAATTTATTGAAATAAGAAGTCATTTTCATAAATATCCTGAACTTTCTTTTAAAGAGTTTAAAACGTCTAAATTTATTCAAGATTTCTTAGATAGTTTAAATATTAAATATGAAATTAATACTATTACTGGTATAATAGGATCAATTACAGGAGAAAAAGTTGCTTCTAAACAATCTGTATTAGTTAGAGCTGACATAGATGCCTTACCAATTGAGGAGAAAAATATAAAACCTTATTCCTCTAAAAATAAAGGTGTTATGCATGCTTGTGGTCATGATGTTCATGCGGCTAGTCTAATGGGGTGTTTGAAAGTGTTAAATAAAATAAAACATTTATTTTCAGGTACTATTCATTTTGTATTTCAACCTGGAGAAGAAGTTTTACCTGGAGGAGCTAAATTGATGATAGATAATGGGTTGCTTAATACTAATCCTAAATATGCTATTGCTCAACATGTATTTCCAGAATTACCTTCAGGTAAAGTTGGTTTTAAAGCGGGTCAGTATATGGCATCTTGTGATGAAATATATATTACTGTTAATGGCAAAGGTGGACACGGAGCTATGCCACATCAAAATATTGATCCTGTAATTATTGGAGCTAATATTTTAACATCATTACAAAGTATTATTAGTAGGAATAACAATCCTATTCAACCTTCTGTTCTATCTTTTGGTAAAGTTATTGCTGAAGGAGCAACTAATGTTATTCCAGATAAAATGTTTATTGAAGGAACTTTTAGAACTTTAGATGAAAATTGGCGTAGTAATGCTCACAATCTAATTGAGCATACTGCTAAAAATATTGCTAAATCTTTTGGTGCAGAAGCTGATGTTAATATTGTTAAGGGGTATCCCTCTGTTTATAACAATATTACCTATACTTCCTATTTAAAGTTTAAAGCTATTGAACTATTAGGGAAAGATAATGTAGTTGATCTACCTCTAAGAATGACTGGAGAGGATTTCGGTTATATTTCTCAAAAAATAGATTCCTGTTTTTACAGATTAGGAGTAAGGAATGAAAGTAAAGGAATTATTCATGGAGTTCATTCTCCTTTTTTTGATATAGATGAAAAAGCCATGATAACTTCAGTAAAGTTACTTTCATGGCTGACAATATCTTCGTTAAATGATATTAGCTAATCAATTCAACAGTCTCTTCAAGTCTTATCCCTCTTGAACCTTTGATTAATATAGTATTATTTGTGAAATTTATTTTTTTGATAAATTCTTTAGCTTCATCTGTTTTACCAAAGTAGTAAAATCTTTTACATTTCTCTGTTTTGGAAAATTCCTCACCAATTAATATAACTTTTGCTTCTTTATTAAGTTTTATTAAATTTATTATATCTTGATGCTCTTGTCTGCTGAACTTTCCTAATTCAAGCATGTCACCCAATATAATTACTTTCTCTCCATCTAACTTAAATAGAGTTAATATTGCTTCTTTAACACTTGTTGGGTTTGCATTGTATGCGTCAAGTATTATTTGAATGTTATTGGGTTTATTAATAATCTGAGACCTATTGTTTTCAGGTTTGTAATTTTTTAATGCTATTTTTATTTTTTTTGTATCTATCCTGAAATTTTTTGCTATTGATATAGCAGCAATAACGTTAATTGTGTTATATGTGCCAATTAAATTTGTTTCAATTATAGGTGATTCAATTTTTTTATTTTTATCAAAAAAATTAAAAGATGAAAATGGGGTGTATTTTACAAAATTAACATAGTAATCTGATTTTAATTCAGTTGAATACGTTATTATATTTTCATAATTCTCCCTAATATTTTTAAAATAATCTAAATCATTATTTAGAAATATTAGTCCGTTTTTATTTATAACATATTTATATAACGCTATTTTAGTATGATATATATTATCAAATGTTTTAAAACCTTCAAGATGTGCCTTTCCTACATTAGTAACTATACCATAATCTGGATCACTTATCTCACATAATTCTGCTATTTCTCCAGGATGATTTGCGCCCATTTCTATTACAGCTAATTTATGTTCATTATTAATTGATAATAATGATAAAGGAACACCAATATGATTGTTATAATTACCTTTAGTGAAATATGTATTAATAGATTGATTTAATAATAATCCAATTAATTCTTTTGTAGAAGTTTTACCATTACTACCTGTGATACCAATTACTGGTATATTTAATTTGTTCTTATGATACCTAGCCAATTTTTGTAATAGTTTTAAACTATTCTCAACAATTATTACCCTTTCATCATTTATAAATCTATCTTCATCACAGATGACATATATAGCTCCATTCTCTAGTGCATAGTTTATATAATCATTACCATTAAATCTTTCCCCTTTTAAAGCAACAAAAAATTTATCGACCAAGTTTTCTCTAGTATTTATTGATACTCCCTTAGATTTTTTAAATAATTTATAAATTAAATTAATATCCATAATATAAATATAAAAAAACCCCTTCAAATATTTGAAGGGGTTATATAATAAATAAACTTTATTTTTACATTCCTTGAGGGCTTCCTAATCTTATCATAGCACATCTAAATCCTATATATGAAGTAGATTGTCTTTCATCTAAATACCTTCTAGTACCTGGACTTAACCAATAAGCTCTATCCTTCCAAGAACCACCTTTATAAACTCTTGCTTTATTATTTATTAAAGTTGTTAAATTGTTGTTGATTTTATTTCCATCCTGATACATGCTCATATTATCTGGTACCTGATCAGCAGAATAGTATATTGATGACTGAACATCACCATCTCTAACATCAACATTGTTTGAGTATCTATAGTTTCTTCTGTCT
>CALTNV010000098.1 GCA_943845485.1 uncultured Flavobacteriales bacterium
ATTCGAAGGTAATATATTAAAAAGTGGTACTGCAGAAGATTTAGCTGCTGATGAACAAGTAAGGAAGGTATACTTAGGAAAGAATTTTGAATTAAGGAGAAAAGATTAAATAATATGCATGCATAGTTTAAATTATATATCAATGAAGTAAATAGTTTTATTTCTTATATATTTACAAAGCTTATTATTAAAATACTTTAATCACTTAAATAAAATACCCAGTTTATCAAATGGCTCAATAATTTATTTTATTGAGTCATTCTTATTTTAAGACCATCATACGCTAAAAATATATTTTTTGGTAAATCTCTTTCAACATCATCGTGCTTGCCCAATAGATGACTAATGTGGGTTATGTAAGCTTTTTTTACATTTACTTCTTTTATGATATTTATAGCTTCTTCAATATTAAAATGTGACATGTGTTTTTCTTTTCTCAATCCATTAATTACAAGAATTTCACACCCTTTTATTTTTTCTAATTCTAAAGGCTTAATTTCATTCATATCTGTGATGTAGCAAAATTTATTTATTCTAAACCCCAAAACAGGTAACTTATAATGCATCCCCCTAATAGGAATGATTTTTTGTTCTTCAATATTAAAAGGAGTATTGTCTATCAAATTTAGTTTTAGTGATGGTGTACCTGGGTATTTTTTTTCTTCAAATGCATAGAAAAATTCTCTTTTTAAAGAGTCTTGAACTATTTTTTCTGCATAAATAGGCATATCTTTTTTTTGTTTAAAATTGAAAGCCCTTACGTCATCTAACCCTGCTATATGGTCTTTATGTTCATGCGTATATATAACAGCATCAAGTTTTTGTACATCTTCACTTAGCATTTGTTGCCTAAAATCAGGACCAGTATCAATAACAATCGTTAATTTTTCTAATTCAATAAGAATAGAAGAACGTAATCTTTTATCTTTAGTATTTTTAGATAAGCAAACGTCGCATTTACATGCAATAACAGGCACCCCTTGCGAAGTTCCTGATCCAAGTATTGTGATTTTCATATTACTTTATTTAATATTACGATAAATTTATATTTATAAAATGAAACTGCATCAATATATAATAATATTATTTTTATTTAGCTCTCATCTTTCTTTTTCACAGAAAACATATAAGCATCTTGAATATTATCCTAATTCTGAAGTTATAAAACTTGAAGTTGAGTTAGATGAATTTGGTGTTAAAAATGGTGTATATCAGTCTTATTATATCAATGGAGAAGTTTTTGAAGTGGGTATTTTCCTTAATGATACTGTTAATGGTTTGTGGAGGACATATTATAAAACTGGTGTTTTAAAAGAATCTGTAACTTATTTAAATGGAACACTAGTAGGGGAATTTGAAAAGTATTTTGAAAATGGCATAACTCAACAAAAAGGTAGATATATAAATGGCTATTTGTCAGGTATAATGGTGTCTTATTTTTCAAATGGACATTTACTAGGAACAGGAGAGATGATTAATGGTTATAAGGTTGGTGAATGGAAGTTATATTATGAAACTGGTGAACTTAAGTCATCTGCAACTTATAAAGATAACCTTATTGAAGGTAAAGTGATTAATTATTTTCCCAATGGTAATATAAAACAACAATCATTTTGGGTTAAGGGAGAAGCTTTTGGAGCGTATAAACATTTTTATGAAAACGGTGTAGTTAAAGAATATGGGTACTTTGAGTCTGGACTTTTAGAAGGAGAGGTAAGAGAATTTTTTAAAAGTGGTAGCTTAGCTATTGTTCAAATAAGAAAACAAGGAGTGTTGAATGGTAAGTATTTAGAATATTATAAAAATGGAATTTTAAAAATAGAAGGCCAATACTTAAATGGTTTAAAAAATGGAGCATGGAAATTATTTTATGAAGATGGAGAAATTCATATGGAAGAGATTTATGTAAAAGATAAATTAGAAGGTAAAAAACAGACTTATTTTAATAATGGAAAATTAAAGTCAACTTTAATTTATATAAATAATAAAATTGAAGAAACCGCTTATAATTATTTCGAGAATGGAAATTTGAAAATTACTGCTGAATTTAAAAATGGGAAATTAAATGGCAAATATGTAGAGTATAATGAAAATGGATTAGAAATTAAAAAACAACTCTATATTAATGATACATTACAAAATTGATCGTAACTATTTTGTTTATTAAGAATAAATAAACTATCTTAGTAATGTGTGATTTGGGTATTCACATATACTTTAGTGTACTTAAGTATTAGGTAATTAGGTTTGGAGCGTGTTGGGGAACACGCTCCATTTTTTTTGGGTATTTTGGGCATCATTTTTTGTACTCAAGCTATATATTTTTATTTGTATATCTCTCATCTACTTATCAGACGTTCAAATTAGTACTAAAGGTTGCATCTCATTTTAAAAAAATAAATTTAACTTTATATAAAGTTTAATTATATTATAATAATATCGTCAATGATCATTGGAATTAACGCACGTTTTTTACTACCTAGTAAGCTGGAAGGGTTTGGGGTATATTCAGATGAAGTAATCTCTCGTTTAGTTAAATTAAACCCTGATGTTCAATTTCATTTATTTTTTGATAGACCTTTTGATGATAAATATTTATATGCACCTAATGTTACCGGCCATGTAATTGGGTTACCAGCAAGGCACCCTTATTTATATAGATTATGGTTTAATTGGAGTATTAAAAAGGCATTAAATAAATATAATTGTGATTTATTTTACTCACCAGATGGGTTTTTATCACTAAACTCTAATGTAAATCAAATAGGAGTTATTCACGATTTAAATTTTGAACATAATCCAAATGATTTAAGAAAAAGAGATGTTAAGTTTTATACTCGATTTTTCCCTAAATTTGCAAAATTAGCTAAACATATTATTACAGTATCTAATTATTCAAAAAATGATATCATAGATACATACAATATTGAACCTGAAAAGATTACAACATTATATAATGGTGTTTCTGATATATTTAAAGAACAAAATGATGTTGAAAAATTTATTATAAAAAATAAATATAGTTCAAAAAAAGAATATTTTTTATACGTAGGAGCTCTTCATCCAAGAAAAAACATTCATAGATTAATTGAAGCTTTTGGTATTTTTAAAAAAATGAAATCCTCTGACTTTAAATTATTAATTGTTGGTGAAAAAGCATTTAAAACAAGTGAAATAGAAGAGGCTTATAATAATTCTAATTATAAGGAGGATATTGTTTTTACAGGATACGTATCTAAAAAAGATTTGGCTAAAATAACTGCATCAGCTTATGCATTAGTATATCCATCTTATTTTGAAGGTTTTGGTATACCTGTTTTAGAAACCTTAAAATGTGGTATTCCTGCTTGTATTTCAAATAAAACATCTTTGCCTGAAGTTGGAGGAGATGCTGTACTTTATTTTGATCCTTTTAATGTTAACGATATAGCAAACTCTATGAGTTTAATGATGGAAGATCATATTTATAATAAACTGAAAGAAAAGACATTAATTCAGGCTTCATTATTTTCTTGGGATTTCCATGCTAAAGAACTTTCAAAAATTATAAAAGAAATAGTTAGATGAAATATTTTAATCAGATTTTAAGTGTCATATTTCATCCAATATTTTCAGCATTAATTATTTTTAATTTCGGATTAGTTATAGGTTATAATGACTCTCTTCTAAATCATTTTTACTGGAGTATAATTTTATTTTTTTTTACTGTTTTTTGCCCAATCGTTATTTTATTTATTTTGAAAAAAATAAAATTAATTAACTCTTTCGAGATGAAAACTCATAAAGAAAGAGTTATACCATTATTGTCTTCAATTTTTTTTATTTTATTAGGATTTTATTTTTTAGAAAAAACAACAACTCCTATTTATTTATTACTTACGTATTTAGGAGGAATTGTTTTAATTTTTACTGTTTCTGTAATTAGTTATTTTTATAAGATTAGTGCTCATTTATCTGGTTTAGGTGGTGTTTATGGCTCAATATTATTTTATTCAATATTATTTAATGTTAATTGTAATCTAATATTATTATTAATTTTATTACTATCTGTTTTAGTAGCTTTAGCAAGATTTGCTTTAAAAGCTCATAGTTTATTACAGCTTGTATTAGGATTTTTATTAGGAAATCTTATCATGATTTTATTAAACTTTGTATTTTATGTATAGATATGAAGAAATTTCTCAATCAATTTTATAATAAATATCTTATTTGGCGAGGTTTTAGAATGTCTATTTCTATTGTCTTTTCATATTTTATAGGTTCAATAATATCTTTTAAAGTAGGGAGTGTTTTTGCAACTACTTGTTTATTATTATCAATAGCTGATATTTCCGAAAGTATTTTATTACGTTTAAAATCTCTTTTTCTTCATCTTATAACAATTCTTTTAATTTCTATTTCAACTGTTTTTTTTGCTCAGTTTACATATTCTATCTTTTTATATTTATTAGTATTAGTTTTAGTAGTAAGTTATATTCAATACTTCTTAGTATATCCAAATAGATTTCTATTAGTTTCCTTATTAGCTTTTACGTTTCATATTTCAGACGATATTAATATATTAAATTTATTTGAATTAAGTGAGTATATAATTCTTTCAGGTGGAGTTTATATTTTGATTGTTTTATTATCATTTATTTTGTATACGATTTTTAAAAAATCAAAATATTCTTATATTTTTTATCTTGAAGATGAAGAAAAAATTAATAGTGATTATATAATAGATAATGAAATTTCTAATGTTCATAAACGATTTAAGCTCAATGAAGTTATTGAGGGAAGTATTTTATTAAGTCATCCTTTTCGATTTTACTTTTCATTGTCATTAGGGTATTTTTTAATGATAAATTATGATCTAAAACTTGGTTATTGGATATTGATAACAGTTGTTACTCTTCATAAACCATTAAACAAGGCAACATTTAAACGGATGTTTCAACGTGTTTTAGGCACATTAATAGGTTTATTTATTATAAGTTTTTTAATTTTTTACATGAACCAACCTTATCAACTTTATTTTTTACTATTTATAACATCTTGGATGATTTTTATAACTATTCAAAAAGATTATTTAGTTGCAGTAACATTTATAACAATGGTGGTTATTTTATTAATAAGTTTATCAAATTCATTCGAAAATGATATGTTAATTACTAGGTTTAATGATACTATAATTGGTGTTGCTATTGTTATATTAATTCAAACAATATCTTTGTTTGGAAGAAAAATTTTTGATAAAAAATGACGTGATTTTTTCTTTTAGAAAAAAAACTATATTTTTACAGCATGTAATTTTTATGCCCGGGTGGTGGAATTGGTAGACACGCTGGACTTAAAATCCAGTGAGCATTGCGCTCGTGCGGGTTCAAGTCCCGCCCCGGGTACAGACAAATAAAAAACCTTAAGATATTTTAGTCTTAAGGTTTTTTATTTTTTGCATTTTTCTATTTATTGTAACCAACTTCAAACCAATTAATAATAGTAGAAATGATTGTGTTTAGTGATGAATGGTTAATAATATAGGGAGGAGTTGAATATAAAAAATTTCCAAAAGGGCGTAACCAAACCCCATTTTTATAGGCAAATTCTTGTACACCATCTAATGCTTTCGAATCATTTACCTCAATAACAGCCATTCCTCCTAGAACCCTTATCTTTTTTATATTCTTATGTTTTAATATACTTAGTTTTTCAATAAAAATCTTTTCAATGTTACTAATCTTTTCAATGTAGTTTTCATTTTCAAAAATTTCAATTCCCTTTAAAGCTACTGCACAAGCTAGAGGATTTCCCATAAATGTTGGTCCGTGCATAAAAGCCTTATCATATTCATTCCCTAAAAAAGCATTAAAAATTTCCGTTGAAGCCAATGTTGCAGCATGTCCTAAATATCCAGCAGTTAAAGCTTTTCCTATAACCATTATGTCAGGTGATATTTCAGCATGTTCTGATGCAAATAATTTTCCTGTTCTACCAAACCCGGTAGCAACTTCATCACAGATGAAAAGCACCCTGTATTTTTTACAAAGTTTGAATGCTTTTTCAAGGTATATAGGTGAATAAAGCTGAAAACCTGCTGCACCTTGTATAATAGGTTCTACGATGAATGCGGCAATATTATTATGCTGAATCTTTAACAAATCTTCTAATTCATTTAAAGCTAATTGAATAGAACTGTCCGATGCTTTCATTTCATCTTTTGGAGTAGAAACATAGTAACCTTTATTTAAAATATGGTTAAAAGAGTTTTGGTAATCAGAATCATCACCAACTTCCATTGTTTTAAAAGTATCACCATGGTATGCATCCTTTAAAGAAATGAACTTGTTTTTTTCTTTTTTATTCAAGTTTGACCAATATTGAATTGCCATTTTTAAAGCAACTTCTACAGCAACTGAACCACTATCAGAAAAGAATACGTGTTTCAGGTCTTTAGGTGTAATCTCAATTAATTTTTCTGCAAGTTGTTGAACAGGATCATGAGTTAACCCACCTAACATTATATGAGAGAATTTTTCTACTTGGTTAATTAAGGCTTTATTTAGTTCTGGATGATTATAACCATGAATAGAAGCCCACCAGGATGAAATACCGTCAATCAATTTAGTTTTATCATCTAAATACAAAAATTCTTTTTCTGCATGAATGACTTTGTATTTTGTAGAGTTAAGTTGCATTTGTTGATAAGGATACCAAACTGAATTTTTCATAATATTTTTATAGAGAATATTGAAATTTAAAATTATCGCAAAATTAAGATTAATTTTTTATACTAATTGTAAGTTCATTATGTATAGGTCCTATTATCTAAATTATTATAAAAATATTAGAGCTGTTTAACGTCATTTATTTTCTTAAATTTAAATTAAAACATTTTTAATAAGTTCTTTATCGTAATTAATCCTTTCTGATAATTTTTATTCATTAGTAATATTTGTTTTTTATCATTAATTAAACCTGTTATAAATCAATATTATGTTTAAATTCAACCTTACTATAGTAGTATTTTGTTAATTGTATTTTTTACTAGAGATATTCTGGTAAACATTTACAATTTTTATTGATTACTTAGTTTTTTTATGGTTGTTGTTAAGATGACTATAAGTTTTTAGTTTATATGAAATATATTGAAGCTTCATATGCATTTTTTATTGAGTAAATACTAAATACTTCTATCTACAAAATTTTATATTCAAACATTAGCTAAAATAATTTTAATATAAATATCTAATCTTTTTAATAAAGTGTTGATAAATTTGAAATTAAGAGTATTTTTTACGTTTTATAAGGTAAAAGCAGAAAGATTTGAAAATTATTAAGTTATTTAAATTATACTCATTCAATAGTAAATGTAATTTGTTATGATATTATTTATAATCCATTTTAGCTTAGAAAGCTACTAATTCATGTTACCAAAATAAAATGGTTATGATTTTAAATATGAAAAATATACTGCACTTATCATTGTAATTAAAATTACTGAAAATGTTAATTTAATTGACGACAAGTAAATATATGCAAAATTTAAAATCACAAATTTAGATTTAAATATTTTCACATCAACAAATTGATTATGTTCAAATGATGTATTTGAGTTAAAATAGTGTTTTTTCAAAATATTATTATCATAATATTCTAAGCTGTAAGTATAATTATAAGTTATCTCATTAAGTTCTTTAGAAATATTACTCTTTGATAATATTTGTATTTTAGCAATTTTGTGCGTACCAAATATTAGTGAAGAAAGATGGTGACTTGCGGGGAATAAAAAAATTGAAACTACAAATATTTTATAAATAATTGAAATAGGAATTTTATTAAAGTAAGTATTTATTTTAAACTTCATCAATATAATTATGATTTAAAATTTCATTATAAATCCCAATTTTATTACTGAAGTTTTTTTCATGTAATTTTATTTCAAGAATATTGTTATTTAATATTAATTCTGGTTTGTTGTCAAAGTTAATATAACTGATTGTAAATAAGAACTTTTCAAAATCCTTGACTTTAAAGTTTTCTTTTATTCTAAAATTTAAAGAAAACGAATTGTTCTTGCTTGAAACTTCTAGTTTTTTGTACCCAAATTTAAATATTTCTTTGAAAGGTATTGTAAAAATTTCATTTTTATTTTTTATTGATAAGCTTGTTAGTTCTATTGAATTAACATATCCAATTTTTTCATTTATTATATATTTATAGTTTTTAAAATCAGACTCCTTAATTTTAAAAATTGTACTATAAAATATGTTTTCTAAAGTGTTTTTTAAAATTATAAATAGTAATAACTCTATAATTAAACCTACTATAAACGAATTAAATATCTGTGAAGTTATGTAGTAACTAATTATAATAAATAAAAATAAATATTTTATAAAAGGGATGTATCTTATAAATTTTAAATACTTTTTACTTTTAAAATATCGTTGTATATAGATTAAAAAATTTAATATTAAAATCCCTATTGATACAACAATACTTAATGTGATTAGGTTTATAATTAAATTCATTTATTTGTTCTTTTAAATTGCTTAATCAATACATTTTTAACGATAGGATTAATACTGAAGTTATTGTACAAATCTCTAAAAATAATGTTGTTTTTAATTAAAACAGATATGTTTATATTAATTATTTCTTGATCAATAATAATATATTGATTTAGTTGTTTTGTATTTAAAGATTTAAAAATCAACAACTGTTCTAATATAGCAATTTGACTTTTATTTTTTATCGTTGGAAAATTAGTTTCTTTTTTTCTATCAATTTTGATTGTGTTATTATCATAGGATGTAATATATGATGGAAATAGAAGTAAAGATTCTCCTATGTTTCCTTTTGATATTTTGTATATATCTTTAAATAAACTAAGAGCTATATTGTAATTATTTTCATTAATAATATGATTGTTAAACTCTAATTGTAGATTAGATAGGTTATGTCTTTGAAAAATAACATCACACATATGGTTAAAATCATATTTAGGAATTTGAATAACTGAATCTAAGTAGTTGTTAAAATTCATCCATTTATTTAATATGCTATAAGATTGCTCATTTGTTGATAAAACAAAGGTTATATGTCTATAAGTTGTTATCCATTGTATAAGTGTTTCTATATTATTTAACCCTTTGTTTTTTCTAGACCACCAATTTTCTAAGTCATCAATAATAATAATTGTGTTTTTAGGTAAATCAGACAAGAAATTTGAAACACCTAATTTCCCTTTTAAATTAAATTCTTTAGATATATATTCAAACAATGAGATGTCACTAGATGAGTTTTTTGAAAGTGTAATTATTTTTTTGGAGGATATTTTTTTTACTAAATAATTTAAAATAAATGATTTACCAGATAAAGATTCTCCTGTAATTAAAATAGATAAAGGATCAATCTTATTCATCTGTAATACTTCATCTAATTTGTTTTTAAACGTAGTAGGTAAAATTTTATTTTTTGAGGTTGAATTATTCTTTCCACTAAATAAAATAGGATAGAAGTAAGGTAGTTTTTTTAATACCTTTATATTTGTTTCTTTATTTTTTATATACTCTTTAGCTTCAAAATTTATGTTTGAAATTGCGCTATTAGTTGTTGCCTCAATTTTATTTTGATATAAAAATAGTTTTATAGAGTTAAATTTTTCAGTATAAAAATCAGACAAAAATTGTTTTAGTAGTTTAATTTTTTCTCCAAACTTATGATTTTTATATTGTGTATTTAAGTGGGGTAAGTTATTTGCTGAAAATAGTAAATAATTAATATTTAATTTATCATTAATGTTTTGAATAATATTTTCAGTTAATATTTCATTTTTTTGAATTAATTTTTCAATAACTGGTGATTTATTTTCTAGTTGTTCTGAAGTTAAATTAATTAATTCTATTTTAGATTGATTTTCATCAATATTCTCAAAGGAATAGTTAAAATAGCTATATATTTTATTTATATCATTATTGATGTTTTTAAGTTCTAAACTTATTCTATTAAATTCTTTAATAATTTTAGTGTTTATGGAATCATAAATCCATTTAAAATTTCTTTTAAAATTTATATCATAAGTTTTATTGTCATTTTCAGTTAAGTTAATTGAAAAGTTTTTTATATTATTTGATGAAAAAAAAGTAATTTTTTCTGGAGAATTTTCAATAATGTTCTTTTTTACTAAATCAATTTTATTGAATAAAATATTTGATGATAAATCAATTTTATTTAATAATTTAAAATTGAAATCATCATTTAAATTACTACTTTTTAATATATCTAAACTTCTATTTATATCTTCTAAATATCTATTTGCTGTTTCTTTAATTATTTGATTAGATAAATCCTTAATTGTAGTATTTAGTTCTTGTTTATGAGTGTTTAAAATAGACTCTTCAGTAGTTAGTTTCTATATAAGATAAAGTTTTTAGTAAATGTTTTATTAAAGTTTAAGGTAGTTTTTTCGTTTGGTTCTCTAATATTTAAATATGCTCTTTCATTATAGCTATTTGTATGTGGTATTTTAGTTTGGTTTATGATATTTTTACAAAAAGCAATATTTATATTATCTATTAAATCATTGGTTTGGTTATAATTTTCTTTATAATTTAAATATGCCTGTTGTGGTTTTAATTGTTTATTTATTACTTTAATTAAGTCTTGCTCAAAAATATAATTAGTAATCATAATTTGATTCAATATTTTATTTATTGAGTTTATATAATCAATGTTTATTCTATATTTAATTAGATCTTTCCAATAGATTTCTTTTTTTCTATTTTTTTTAAAAAACTTGGTTAAGTTATAATATATTCTCCTTCTTTTTGTTTTTATATATTTTAATTCTTCATTTACAAATATATTTATGTTGATATTTACTTTACTATCATCAATAATTTTATCTAAATCATTGAATAATTCATTGATTGATTTTTTTATTGAGATTTTGTAAAATTCAATATTGTTCAGTTTTTCTTCTGATAATTTAATTGATAGACTTTTTATTTGATTATCATCTTGAATACTGTTAACTACATCTTGGTTATATTTTAATGTATCTTCTAATATTGACTTAATTGATCCATTTTTTATTTCATTTAAACCATTATAAAGCTTTTTGATATTGTTTTTTAATTCTATATCATCAATGTCATTAAATGTAGGAATTGAATTATTATTTTTAATAATTCCTTTTACTGGGTTTAAACTTTTAGCTTTTTCATTATTTTCAATATTTATTTCATTCAATGTACTTGAAGCTTTTACTAGTAAAGTAGTACCTAAAACTTTAAATAAATCATTTGCATCTGAAACAAATTTATTTTCATCTTTTATCTCTGGTATTCCAGCAATAATTAAATCTGTTTCTGCAGATATTGTTGTACTCAATTCATTAAAAGTTCGTTTCTCTATAAAATTATTAATTAGTATAATCTCTGCATTAATTCTAAAATCTTCAATAGCTTTTTGAATTTGTAACTCAATGTCATTCACTGGTGATGAAGAATTATTTATATAGATAATCCTAACTTTTGAATTTTCCCATTCCTCCGATCTTAATAAATACTTAATGATGTTAAGGGTTAATTCTGCATTATCATTTTTCTCTCTCCACCAAATATCAATTGTTGAATAATCGCCAAATCCTTTATTATCATCATAATCTAAAAAAAGTACATTATAGTTTAGGTTTACCAATTGTTTAGTTAATGATGTGAACTTTTTAGGTTCGGAAGTATTAGAGTTCCAGCCCATTAATATAGTGTTTGGAACAATTCCTGTAAAACCGTATGTAGCAGCAATTGTTTCTATACCTTGAAAATGATTTTTACATATTTGTTTTCTAGCAAATATACCCTCTTCCTCTAAAGTACTGTTTTGAACATTTTGTATTGTTTTTGGAAATAATACATTGGCATCAGGTTTTTCAATTAACTCAAAATGAGAAATCATTCCTGATTTTTTAGCAAGTGATTTACTAAAACTTATTAATTTATCTTTAAAATTAGTATCAACTGTAAATAATAATACATTTGGAAACCAATTTAAATTTGAGGTTTTATCATGATCAATTTTCTTAATACCATATTTAACAACAGAATTCCACACACTCTGCCACACATCACCAGAACCAATAGAAAGTTGTTTTTTTGTTAGATAAAAAAATATGATTCCCATAATAATAAGTGAGCCAAACATTGCTAAAACATCAAGTTGAATCATAATTCCAAAAGTGATGATGAAACCTATGGCAGGTATCCAATTAGAGATTTTTAAACTGGGTCTGAAATCAGAATTTGCCCAATTTTCAAGAAAAGCAGCAAGATTAATAAAGCCATAAGCTGTTAAGTAAAACATAGAAACAATTCGTGCAATTAAATCTAATTCTCCAATCAAAACACCGGCTTGGGCAATAATAAATGTTAAAATAATAGCATTTCTTGGCTCATTACTTTTTCCAACTCCTTTTGAAAATATCTTAGGGCCTATGTTATCTAACGATAATGCTTGTAAAATCCTTGGTGCACCTAAAATCCCCCCTAAGGCAGATGATAATGTAGCTCCCCAAACGCCAGCAATTACTAAATTAGGAACCCATGACATTTCTGTTAAAATATTATTATTTGTTTTTAATATTGATACATCAACATTATAATAAAGAAAAAAAGCTAAAAAGATATATACTATTAATCCTACAAGAATAGAAAGCATAGTACCAATTGGAATAGACCTTTTAGGTGTTTTTAAATCTCCAGACATTGCAATACCAGCAGTAAAACCAGTTACAGCAGGAAAGAATACCCCAAAAATTTCACTTAAACTAACATCTTCAGGGATAATAGTATCAGAACTCATTATCATACCTGAAGCATCTCCTAAAAATATACTTATCAATGAAAGTACAATAGCTGCTAAAATAATAAATTGAGATTTTATAGCTATTGATGTACTAATTAATGCTAAAATTGTTATTGAAATTAACGAGATTGAACCTACAATTCTAAAACTGTTTAAATCATTTCCAAACCCCAATACACTATTAAATACTTCTGCAAAACCAATTAAATAAAGAGCAATACTTAAACAAGTACCTATAAATAAAGTAATACCGATGGCTCCACCAATAGGCAACCCTAAAGACCTTGATAATAAATAATAAATACCCCCTGTTTTAATTTTTTTATCGGTAGAAATAGAAGATACACTCAATCCAGTAGTAATCGAGATAATATGTGCAAAAAGTATTATTATGATAGAGCCTTCTAAACCAGCATTACCAACAACCCAACCCATTCTTAGGTACATTATTACACCTAATATTGTAAGTAATGAAGGTGTGAATACTCCTGCAAAAGTTCCGAACTTTTTTATATCTGACATTTATATATTGAATTAGTTTTCTATTTGTTTTTTTATATATCTTTAAAAGATAACAAATTACATCGTTTAAATATAAATAAAAATGTTTTTTTCCTTTACTATTTTACTTATAATCATCACTTCTATAATTTCAATTTACAGTTTATCAAACCCTACAACTCTTAATAAATTATTATTAATCCCTTATGAAGTGACTCATAATAATCAATATTATAGAGTTTTTTCTCATATGTTTATTCACGCAGATTGGATTCATTTATTTTTTAATATGTACGTGCTATATATATTTGGATCAACTATAGAGGATGTATTTACATCACAACGATATATGTATCAGTTGTTTCCAGAAATTACTTTTTGGGGCATAAACAAAGGTTATTTTCATTTATTTGTGTTGTATTTTGGGGGAGGTTTAGCTGCTTCAATTTCATCTATTTTGAAATATAAAAACAACCCCAATTATTCATCACTTGGTGCATCTGGAGCTGTATCTTCTATGGTGTTTTCATACATGCTATTGTTTCCAACACAAGAGTTAACTTTAATTATTATTCCATTTTTTCCATTGCCAGCTTTTGTATTTGGAATATTATTTTTAAGCTATGAATACTTAATGGATAAATATGCTAAAAGAACTCGTGTTGCTCATGATGCTCATCTTTGGGGAGCAATCTTTGGTCTTTTGTATACAATTGTAATATCCCCTAAGTTTTTATATTATTTTTGGGAAAGAGTACAATTAATTTTTATATAACTTTATAGCTATGAATTCTTCTATTGTTGTATATAATGGTGCTTATGTTAAATATCAAAACATCTCTGTTTTTAATAATAGAGCTTTTAAATTAGGTGACGGTGTTTTTGAAACAATTAAAGTTGCAAATCATACCCCTTTACTTTTAAAAGAACACTTAGAGCGTTTATTTTTAGGTATGAAAACATTTTTTTTGCCTAAAAATGATAGGCTTACACCACAAAATATATCAGATGAAATTAAATTACTAATAAAAAAAAACAATTTAATTAAAGGTAATGCAAGGGTTAGACTAACTGTTTTTAGGGAAGGAGAAGGTGCTTATTTACCAATAACAGAAAAAACAAGTTATTTAATTGAAGCTTTTTATTATAATTATGATGGATATTTTTTAAACAAAACAGGAAAAAAATTAGATTTATATTCAGATATTATAAAATATCCATATCCCTGGAATAACTTTAAAACCTTAAATTCACAACTTTATATTTTAGCAGCTATTTATGCTAAGAATCATCTTTTTGATGATGTCTTAATAAAGAATCATCAAAATGAATGGATAGAAAGTACAAACTCCAACTTATTTATTGTTTACAAAGGTTCTATATTCACCCCCTCTGTTAAAAGTGGTTGTGTTGCTGGTATTATGAGAATGAATGTAATCAATTTATGCCTTGAAAATGGCTATAAAGTTTATGAACATGCCATAACAGAGGAAGTTTTGAAAAAAGCTGAAGAAGTTTTTCTAACCAACTCAATTAATGGAATTTCGTGGGTTGGTAGTTTTAAAAATTCAAGATATTTCAATAAAACAAGTGTCAAGTTAACTAATTTACTAAATCAACAGAATTCAAATTTTCAATTAGAATTTTAAACTTATGAAAACATATTTAGATAATTTAAGAACAGATTTTCACGGTAAACCTTTATCTATTAAAGACGTTTCAGAATCACCATTTATCCAGTTTCAGAATTGGCTAAATGAAGCAAATAAATCTGAGGTAGTTGACCCAATTGCAATGACAATATCAACTGTAAATGAAGAAAATAAGCCATCATCTAGAATTGTATATTTAAGAGATATAAAAGATGATAATTTCTTGTTTTACACAAATTTTAATAGTAGAAAGGGTAGTGATATTTCTATGAATCATCATATATCTGGTCAGTTTTTTTGGAAAGAATTAGAAAGGCAAATTAGATTTGAAGGAAAAGTAAAAAAAGTAGATGATATAGTGTCAGATAAGTATTTTTCTGATAGACCTAGAAAAAGCCAAATAGGAGCTTGGGTTTCTAATCAGAGTCATAAAATCAGTGGAAGACAAGAACTAGAGGATTTAATAGTTTATTATAACAATAAATTTAAAGATATTGATGTCCCTAGACCTAAACATTGGGGTGGTTACAAAATAAAAATTAGTTATTTTGAATTTTGGCAAGGTAGAGAAAGTAGACTTCATGACAGAGTAGTCTATGAATTAAAAGAAAATAGTATTTGGGATATTTACTCAATAGCTCCTTAAGATAATCACTTTATAAAAGAAGCTTCTGAATATTTTTTATTGAGTAGCTTCTTTTTATAAACTAAAAATAGATAAAATTAAATAATTAGTTTTTTAAACTTACTTTACCATCAAAAGATATATTTAATTGCCCTTCAGGAAAATCTTCCTTAGTTAAGTTTATTATTTCTTTAAGTGCGGTTCTATTTTTATCTAAAATAGGCATGCCTCTCCCAATTTGTTTTATTGAAAATATTTCACCGCTTACAAATTCACCATTTATATCAACATTAACTTTGAATATAGGAGCAACTCCTTTAGAGCCACTTAGATTGAATCTACCATAAGTTGCAAAATTACCTAAACTATAAGCTATAATCCTATTTTTATAAATATCAATAGCTCGTGTAACATGAGGCCCGTGACCAAATATTATGTCTGCACCAGCATCAATAGCTATTCTTGAAAATAGATATGGATTTCCTCTATTTTCTCCTAAATACATTTCTGTTTCTCTGGTAATATGCGTATAATTAGAACCTTCTGCACCACCGTGGAAAGAAACAATGACAATATCTGATATTGAATCTAAATGTTTCACTATTCGTTTAACTTCATCAAAATCTGTAATTTGCATTGTTCCTGTATTTGGAGAAAATGCACAAAAGCCATAACTAATAGAATCTTTAGTGAAAGTAGTAAAAGGTACAGTATTTAGTCCTGCAAAATAAATACCACTGTCTGCTAAAATTCTCATTGTATTAGCTTTACCTTCATCTCCAAAATCACCAATATGGTTATTTGCTAAGCTAACTAAATCAATCCCAGCATTTTTGAAATTTGCAACGAAACTATTTGGCGATTTAAAGGCATAGCATACTTTTGGGTTTGAACATTTTTTTATCGTGCCTTCTCCTGTTAATATTACCCCTTCCATATTAGCAAATGTTAAATCTGCATTTTTTAAAATAGAGTCAACTGGTTTTAGCATTTCTCTTCCATTATCAGGAGGTAAATAACTATCATCTGGGAAATTAGTACCTAACATTACATCCCCAATTCCAATGACAGATATGTTTTTTTTATTTTGAACAGTCTTAGATTTAATTTTTTCTAATGTGTCATTAATGATTTTTGATGAATCATCAATTGTAATAGAGTAAATCAAATTAGAATCTTTTTTTTGAGCATTAATAGTATTTGTTGAAAGTATGAAAAGGGTAGTAATAATAGTTAAATACTTCATATTGATTTACTTTGTAATTTTAATTAAAAGTAACTAACTTTTTTTAGTTTTAAAATTATAGTTATTTTATTTGTTTTCATTTCTCTTTTATATCTTCGAAAAAAAAGATGATTTCAACAAAAACAAAAACAAAAACAA
>CALTNV010000099.1 GCA_943845485.1 uncultured Flavobacteriales bacterium
CTGGATTCGCTTTAATTAAATTATCATAACTAATATTATATTTTAATTAAAGCGAATCCAGGAGTTGATGAAACTTTAACTATTGGAAGAAAATTACTCATCCCTTTAAGTTGTATTGATAAAAAAGAATTAAGGAAAAATAATGTTTCTCTTGATGGTGATCATATTACACATGTTATTAAAAAAGGAGAAACGTTATATAGTATTTCTAAAAAATATGAAATATCTATCGATGAACTTTTAGATTTAAATCCTACTTTGGATCCTAATCATATTTCAATTAATGAAGAAATTACAATTCCTGTTAAAGAAATTACAATTTCTGAAATTGATGTAACAACGGAAGCTGTAGCAAGTAATTATATCTCTCATATTGTTGTTAAAGGAGAAACACTATATAGTATTTCTAAGCTTTATAATGTGGATAAAGATTCTATATTAAGTTTTAATAATTTAGAGGTTATTTCACTATCTATTGGACAAATATTAAAAATTCCTAATGAGGTTGTTATGATAGACTCATTAACCATTCTTAATGATACTATATTAGAAAATGATAGTGTTTTTATAGCTCAATTAGATTCTACAAAAGTATTTAAGGAACGTTATGATATAGCTCTTTTTTTACCGTTTTCTTTTGATAAAAATAAAAAGAAATTAGAGTCATTTTCAAACAAAGGTCATGTGCTAGATGATTGGACTTATGAAACAATTAGATTTTATTTAGGATTTATTGATGGTTTAGATAAATTAAAAACAGACGGTTTTAGGTACGAATTAACGGTTTTTGATACCAAGAAGAGTACTAAAGAGATTGATAAGATCATAAAAACTAATAATTTAAACGATTTTGATTTAATTGTAGGTCCTTTATTGTCAAATACATTTAACCATTTACAAAAACAATTAGATTCACTTGAAATTTCAAAAACACTAGCTTGTCCTTTAGGGTTTAAAAATAAGTTACTATTAGAGCATCCTAATGTTTTAAAGTTTAAACCCTCGGAAATTACAGAGGTATATTTTATATCTAATTATGTTGTTGATAGCTTACTGCATGAAAATATTATAGTACTAAACCCTGGAAGGGCAAAAGATGATAATATTAGTAAGGCTTTATTAAAAAACATAAAAGAAATTTCACTTGATGATTCCGTAAATATAAAATATAGTGACTTTTCAAAATATACCTTTTATAGTTTTTCAAAACTAATTTCAAGAGATAAGCAAAATGTTATCATCTTACCAACCAATAATATGTCTACTGTTCAACAAGTAGTTACAGAGCTTAAAAAATTACGAAATCATGAAGATTTCGTGGGGGTTGATATTAGGTTAGTTGGATTAGATAATTGGACAAAAAAGAGTTTTGATCAAATAGAGTCATCTATTAAAAATGAATTTAAATGGACTATTACCTCGCCATATTTTGTTGATTACAATAATGAGGCTACCAAGGAATATGTTTCTAAATATATTCAGAAATATAAAATTGATCCTTCTAGTTTAGGTTTAATTGGGTATGATATAGGAGAGTATTTTTCTTATCAATTATTTAATTATGGTATTAATTTTTTAAGTTTTTATAAAAACCAAAATTATCAATTTAACTCTTTCTATACTTCCATTATGTTACAACAAATGGGAAATGGGAATGGGTTTGAAAATAAAGGTTTATATATTTTAGAATATTCTGATTATGAACTTAAAAAAGTTAAATAATGACATCTAATTCCAATGTTTCTAAACAATACATTATAAATTCTTTTAAACAAATACAAGATGATATTTGTAAAGGATTAGAAAATCTAGACGGATCTTCTATAACCTTTAAAGAAGATCTTTGGAGTCATAATTCAGGAGGAGGAGGAAGAACTCGTGTTTTTCTAAAAGGTAATGTGATTGAAAAAGGAGGTGTTAATTTTTCTGCTGTTAATGGAGAATTACCAAAAATGCTTCAAAATGAATTAGGATTAGAGGAAGGTTCTTTTTCTGCAACTGGGGTTTCAATTGTATTACATTCAACAAATCCTCATATACCTATTATTCATATGAATATAAGGTATTTTGAAACTTCTAATGGGTTGTATTGGTTTGGTGGAGGTATTGATTTAACACCTCACTATATTGTTGATGATTTAGCAAAATTATTTCATACTCAACTAAAAGGTGTTTGTGATCAATTTGATTCTGATTTTTATAAGAATCATAAAAATTGGGCTGATGATTACTTTTATATTCCTCATAGAAAAGAAACTAGAGGAATAGGAGGAGTTTTCTTTGATAAATTATCTGATAAGAATACCAATTTAAATAAAAGTCAACTTTTTGAATATGTTAAAGCCTTAGGGAATCAATTTTTAAGTATTTACAACGAACAAGTTAATTTAACCAGAGATAAATTATTCACCGAAGAAGAGAAGAGATGGCAAATGTACCGAAGAGGTCGATATGTTGAGTTTAATTTAGTTTATGATAGGGGAACAAAATTTGGACTTCAAACTTCTGGAAGAATAGAATCTATTTTAATGAGTTTGCCAGAAAATGCATCTTGGGTTTATAATTTTGAAGCTAAGGAAAATTCAAAAGAACAGTATACATTAAACCACTTAAACAAAAATATTGATTGGTTAAAATAAGTATTTATAGTTTACTTATTTTTGATCTTGTAACAATTAAGTCATTTTCTATAACCTCTATAACATAAATTGATGCTGATAATTCACTTAAATCAACAGAAATATCAGACTTGTTTAAATATTTAAGGTCTTTTATTAATTGACCATTTATATTGTAAATTCTTATACATTCAATATTTAAAGTATTGCTATTAATGTTAATTATATCATTTGTAGGGTTAGGGTATATAGTAATGTTATTTGGGAAGTTGATTTCCTCATCATCAGTACGAATTGTTATTAAATCATCACAATTATCAAATATTGAATTGTTTAGGTTGTTTAAATTTAACAATCCTCCAGTTTTTGTGTTATTTTCAATAGAACTTATAGCTTTGGTTGTATTT
Source organism: uncultured Flavobacteriales bacterium (assembly GCA_943845485.1). Next base: position 3,026 of record CALTNV010000099.1, read on the forward strand.
AGTAATTGATCTTTAATTAATAATGCCAATGAATCGGGGTGAGTTATACTTAATTCATCTGTATTAAAACAATCTACTGAGTAGGCCAAAGCAACAGCTCCTGCAACTTGGGGACTTGCACTGGAAGTGCCACCAACAATTCCATAATTGTTATTTCTTAAAGTTGTGTATGTTTGAGATCCTGGAGCACCTAAGTCAATATGTTCAGCTCCATACGCCCCATTAAGTTGACCTTGAGGATTAATATTTGTTGTGGCTATAATGTAATTACTTGGGCACGTACTTGGCATGTCACCAACTAAATCAACATCAACAATAGAATTAGAAGTAGCAACAGCGTTTAATATACCATACTTACCTAAACTATCATACATGTCGCACCACACAGGAAAA
>CALTNV010000100.1 GCA_943845485.1 uncultured Flavobacteriales bacterium
AAAAAAATATATTGACATTGCTATCGTAAATGAATCAACAAAAAATGATCCAAAAACGATTTATTATAGTTTTAGTATATATAGAGAAATTATTAAACTGCCCTACAGTGAAGCATTAAACTTCACTACAGACACATTAATTACAGTAATCATGGATGACATGTATAAACTGTATAAATACGACACAAAAGGTAAGTATGTACCAACAATGGAATCTGAAGTTGGTACAGACTGTATTACGATGAGTAATTCAGGGAAACAAATGTATAATGAGAAAAAATTTGACAGAGCTTTTATCTTTTTTGCCGATGCATTTGAAACTGCTCTATTAATTAAGCAAGTTGATTCCGCAAGTGCAAGTAACGCAGCTTATATGGCTGAATTATCAAACAACACGGAAGGTGCGATTCATTTTTACAGCGTTTGTATAGATATAAACTACCAAGCTGAAACTTCTTACAGAAAACTAGGTGATCTTTTTGTTAAAAACAATAGAAAAGAAGATGCATACAATTTATACGCTAAAGCTGTTGAAGAAAATCCAGAAAATTTAGGTTTAATTTTTGATGAAATTAACTTATACCTAACTGATAAAAGATATGAAGAAGCAAATGAAAAAATTGCTAATGCGATTAAATTAGATCCACAAAACATGCAATTATATCTTCAAGCTGGCACAATATACTCTTCATCAAAACAATATCCCGAAGCAGTTAAAATGCTTGAAAAAGCAACTGAGTTAAATCCGGAATCCGCTTTAGCTTGGGCTTCTCTAGGAGACATCTATTTCAACAAGGGAGCAGACTTATGGAATCAAGCCTTAGAAACTAGTAGCGATTCTAAATATGAAAAATTAACAAAAGAGGCGAAAACCGAATTTGCTAAAGCTGTTGTTAACTACGAAAAATCTTATGCTTTAGACAATACCGATAGAGCAACTGCACAATCATTAATGCAGTTATACGGTAAATTAGGAAACTCAACAAAGTTTAAAGAAATGAAAGCTATTCTAGCTAATTAAAAATTTGATATTATATAAAAAAGGCCTGTTACAAATCAAAGTAACAGGCCTTTTTCATATAATAACTTATAAAGACAATAACTATAGATATGTGCCATTAACCAGATAGTTTTTTACGTAATCTTCTACACCATCCTCTAAGGAAGTAAAAGGTTTATCGTACCCAACATTTATTAATTTACTCATATTAGCCTCTGTAAAATATTGGTATTTATCACGAATATCAACAGGTGTATCAACAAAAGATATTTTTTCTTCTAACCCTAAAGCTTTAAAAGTATTTTTTACTAAATCTAAAAAAGTCCTAGCTTTTCCTGTACCTAAATTATAAATAGCAGATTTATTAGCATCTGAATTATGAAATAAGAAATCAATAACAGATACCACATCTTTAACATAAACAAAATCCCTTAATTGCTCGCCATCTTTGTAATCAGGATTATGAGACCTGAACAATTTCATTTCATTAGTTTCTTTAATCTGTCTGTAAGCGTGTAAAATTACTGAAGCCATTCTACCTTTATGATACTCATTTGGACCATATACATTAAAAAACTTCAATCCTGCCCAAAAAGGAGGTTTTTCCTCTTGTTTTAACAACCAAATATCAAAATTGTTTTTACTTACTCCATAGGGATTTAAAGGAACAAGTTTATCTGAAAATGAATGATCATCATCATAACCAAACTCTCCGCCACCATATGTTGCAGCACTTGACGCATAAATAAATGGAATATTATTTTCAGTGCATATATTAAATAATGATTTAGAATAATCTAAATTCAATCTGTTTAATAATTCAATATCAAAAAGTGCGGTATTTGTTTTTGCACCTAAATGAAAAACATAAGTCACTTTATCAGCATTTTGTTCAAACCAATTAACAAAATCATCTCTATGAATTTTTTGAGAAAAATTCTTGTTCTCAAAATTTTTATTTTTAGTTGGATGATCGAATTCATCAACTAAAATCAAATCATTATAACCTTCATTGTTCAATTTTGAAACTAAACAACTACTAATAAAACCAGCAGCACCTGTAATAACAAACATATATTATATTTAATTTATATTAAAGTAAAGTTAACTAATGTAAAACATAAAATAATCGTAAAAGTATATTTCAATACTATTTTAAAATATTTAACACGATAATGAAAGTAAAACATTGTTTTTAAACAATCAAAAATATAAAACTATTATCTTTGTTATACTTATGAGAACTATTTATATTACAAGAAGAGAAAGATTTAATGCTGCACACCAATTATGGAATTTTAATTGGGATAAACAGAAAAACTATGAGGTATTTGGAAAGTGTTCAAACCCTAATTGGCACGGTCATAACTATGAACTTTTTGTTACTGTAAAAGGTGAAATAAAAAAAGAGACTGGCTACCTTATTGATTTAAAAGACTTAAAAAAAGTTATCAATAACAAAATTATTGATAAAATGGATCATAAAAACATAAACTTAGAAGTTGATTTTATGAAAGGAATCATGGCTTCAACAGAAAATATTTGTATGGGTATTTGGGACCAACTAGAAGAAGAGATAAAAAAACTAGGAGCTGAATTACACTGTATAAAAGTTGTAGAAACAGAAAATAACTATGCAGAGTTTTACGGATAAAACAAAATAAAATGTCAAATTACATTAGAGAAGATAAATATAACGAAGAAATCACAAAAGAGATATCATCAAAATTTGAAAGTATCATAAAAAACCTTGGAGAAGATCCAAAAAGAGAAGGTTTATTAAAAACACCTGAAAGAGTTGCTAAATCCCTTCAATTTTTAACACAAGGTTATGATCAAAACCCGTCTGAAATATTAAACGGAGCACTGTTTAATGAGGACACACAAGATATGGTTATCGTTAAAGACATTGAGCTTTTTAGCATGTGTGAGCATCACATACTACCATTTTTCGGGAAAGTTCATATAGCCTATGTACCAAACGGTAAAATTGTAGGACTAAGTAAATTACCAAGAATTGTAGATGCTTTTTCAAGAAGGCTTCAAGTTCAAGAACGCTTAACATCAGATATAAAAAACTGTATACAAGATACACTTAACCCAAATGGAGTGGCCGTTGTAATAGAAGCAAACCATATGTGTATGCAAATGAGAGGAGTTCAAAAACAAAATTCATTTACAACAACGACATCTTACACAGGTGTATTTAATGATTTAGAAACAAGGAAAGAATTTTTATCACTAATTAAATAATAAAACCATGAATAAATCACATAAAGACATCATAGACATTACTAATAACACCTCCAAAAATGCATCTAAAACATTTATGTCAAATGTTTTTACCTATATGTTTATTGCCTTAATATTAAGTGGATTTGCTGCATATTTATTTGGAACAGACCAAAGTATGATGCAATACATATACAATATTGAAAATGGGCAAATTACTGGCAGATCAATCTTTGGATATATAGCAATGTTTGCCCCTCTAGGTTTAGTTCTATTAATAGGTTCTGGATTAAATAAAATGAGCGGTAGTACTTTAATTGTACTTTTTATATTTTTTGCTGTTTTAATGGGAATAAGCTTAAGTAGTATTTTCATCACTTACTCTTCAAGTTCAATATACAATGTGTTTTTTATATCAGCAGCCATGTTTGCATTTATGGCAACATTAGGGTATACAACTAAAACTGACTTAACAAAATTAGGTTCTTTATTAATGATGGCTTTAATAGGAATTATAATAGCGTCAGTGGTTAATATCTTCATGAAAAGTGGGACAATGGATTATATTATAAGTTTTGCTGGAGTAATTATATTTACAGGACTTACAGCTTACGATGTTCAAAAACTTAAAGAATTAAGTTATAAAACAGATGAACTTGGTAATCAGGCCAACAAATATGTAATAATGGGTGCTTTAAACCTTTATTTAGATTTCATTAATTTATTTCTTTTTCTGTTAAGATTATTTGGTGGAAATAGAAATTAATTAGTCAAGATAATACGAAAAACATAACAGTTTTTTGTATTATTTTTTATATTTTTGTATACGTTACCTTACTATAATTTAGAGTGAAAACAAAAATTGATGACATTTTACTTAAAGTTCACATCATTCAAAATAAAATGAATGACTTGAAAAAGGAAAATGAATTATTAAATCGAAACAATATAGATTTAAAAGCAACAAATCACCAATTGGAATTTGAAATCTCAAAAACAAAAGATGATAACGTAAAATTAAAGCTAGCTCAATCATTAAGTGGAAAATCTGAAAATAGTTCAGAAAATAAGCTTAAAATTAATGAGTTGGTTAGGGAAATTGATAATTGCATTAAGTTATTGACAAAACAATAACAAAATATATAAAATGAATAAATCATTATCTATAAAGGTAATCATAGCGGACGAAACGATTCCGATGACAATACCACCAAAGGATGAAGAAGTTATTCGAAAAGTAGCTAAAAATATTAATGAAAAATATTCATTATTTAAGGCTAATTACGCAGTAAAGGATAAAGCAAGAATACTAGCAATGGTTGCTCTTCAAATAGGCGTACAAATGAGTACAGAAATAAAAGATGGTCAACAAAAAAATGTAGATCATATTTTAAGTACAATAGATAATGCACTATCTGAATTAATTTAAGAAATAATTAAAATTAATACTTCCCGATATAATCAACTGCATGTATTGCACTTGATTTATCGGGTTTTTTTATATAAATAATTAAGTAAATAGATAAAAAAATGACAGATATAATTTGGGGAATATGTGGTATTTTAGTTGGAGCAGCTGGAACTTTTGCGCTTTTAAATACAGCCTATAAAAAACAAAAAGAAGATATATTATCTTCAGCAAAAAAGGAAGCTGAAAGTATAAAAAAAGAAAAAATGCTTCAGGCAAAAGAGAAATTTCTTCAATTAAAAGAAGCGCATGACAAAACGATTAGAGACAAAAACTCTAAAATCCAATCATTAGATGATAAAACAAAACAAAAAGACAAATTACTAACTACTAAACTTGAAGAAGTTGATAAGGAGATTAAATCTATTGCAAAAACTAAAGAATCTCTATCTAGTCAACAAAGCTCATTAGATAAAAGAAAATCAGAACTTGATAAATTATATGATAAACATGTAAAAGAACTAGAAACAATATCAGGACTGAATGCTGAAGATGCTAAGGCACAATTGGTAGAAGCTTTAAAAGATGAAGCTAAAACTGCAGCATTATCTCACATTAAAGACATTGTAGATGAATCAAAATTAACAGCTAATAAAGAAGCTAAAAAAATAGTTATTCAATCAATACAAAGAGTAGCTACTGAACAAGCTGTAGAAAATTCAGTTTCAGTATTTAATATTGAAAGTGATGAAATGAAAGGTAGAATAATTGGTAGAGAAGGTAGAAACATTAGAGCTATTGAAGCTGCTACAGGAGTAGAAATTATTGTAGATGACACACCAGGTGCAATTATCCTTTCTTCTTTTGATTCTATTAGAAGAGAAGTAGCAAGATTATCATTACATCAATTGGTATCAGATGGTAGAATACATCCTGCAAGAATTGAAGAAGTTGTTGCAAAGACAAAGAAAAATTTAGATGAAGAAATAATCGAAACTGGAAAAAGAACAACAATTGATTTAGGTATACACGGCTTACATCCGGAATTAATCAGAATGGTAGGTAGAATGAAATACAGATCTTCTTACGGACAAAATTTATTACAACATAGTAGAGAGGTTGCTAATTTATGTGCTACGATGGCATCTGAACTAGGTTTAAACTCTAAAATGGCTAAAAGAGCAGGATTATTACACGATATAGGGAAAGTACCTGATAATGAGCCAGAATTACCACATGCTATTTTAGGAATGAAACTTGCTGAGAAGTATGGTGAAAAACCTGAAGTTTGTAATGCAATTGGTGCCCATCATGATGAAATTGAAATGAACACAATGATATCTCCAATTATTCAAGTTTGTGATGCTATTTCAGGAGCAAGACCTGGAGCAAGAAGAGAAATAGTTGAATCATATATACAAAGATTAAAAGATTTAGAGAATATTGCTTTAGATCAAGATGGAGTAATAAAAGCATATGCAATTCAAGCAGGAAGAGAATTAAGAGTACTTGTAGAATCAGAAAAAGTTAGCGATAATGACGCAGATAGACTTTCTTTTGACATTTCTCAAAAAATACAAAGTGAAATGACTTATCCTGGACAAGTTAAAGTTACAGTGATTAGAGAAAAAAGATCTGTAAACTACGCAAAATAAAAATATATACACATTTAAATGGTTGAGTATCAAACTCAACCATTTTTTTTTGTAATTTATTAAAAAACATCACTGAAATACAAATCAAATTAACTATCTTTGCAGAGCCTTTACAAAAGGACAAAGGTCTGGTAGTTCAGTTGGTTAGAATACCTGCCTGTCACGCAGGGGGTCGCGAGTTCGAGTCTCGTCCAGACCGCAAAAAGCTTCACTAAACGTGAAGCTTTTTTTGTTTATTAACCTCACAAACTTTAATGTATCATCTTTTTTAAATAGTTTTGCACTATGGGAAAAGCATTAGCCTTTGATTGGGGACTAAAAAGGACTGGATTAGCAGTAACAGATGATTTAAGAATTATCGCATCTGGTTTAACAACTATTAAAACAGATGAAATATACTCTTTCTTAAAACATTATTTAGAACAAAATAAAGTAACTGATTTTGTTGTTGGCATGCCCAAAAGACTGAACAATACAGATACTCATTCTACTGAAGATGTAAGAAAATTTATTAAGCAATTAGGAGAGAAATTTCCAACAATAAAAATTAATGAAATCGATGAAAGATTCACATCTAAAATGGCTTCAGCGGTAATAAGTCAATCGAATAAATCAAAAAAGAAAAAGCAGAATAAATCTCTTATTGATGAAGTAAGTGCAACAATTATTTTGCAATCATATTTAAACATACTTTAAAAAAAATAAAATGATTTTACCAGTTATAGCATATGGAGATCCTGTATTAAGGAAAGTTGGAGAAGAAATAGAGGAAAATGATCCTAAACTAAAAGATTTAATTGATAACATGTGGGAAACTATGTACAATGCTAGTGGTGTTGGTTTAGCTGCTCCACAAATTGGAAAATCATTAAGATTATTTGTTATCGATGCATCTCCTTTTGCAGAAGAAGGTGAACACCCTGAATTAAAAGACTTTAAAAAAGTATTCATTAACCCAATCATAGAAGAAGAAACTGGTAAAGAGTGGCCTTTTAAGGAAGGATGCTTAAGTATACCAGAAATAAGAGAAGAAGTTAAAAGAAAAGAAAAAATCACAATATCTTACTACAATGAAAACTGGGAGTTAATTGAAGAAGATTATGAAGGAATTGCTGCAAGAATTATTCAACACGAATATGATCATGTTGAAGGAATCTTATTTATAGATTACCTGAAGCCATTAAAAAAACAAATGCTAAAAAGAAAACTAACAGACATATCAAAAGGAAAAGTTTTACCAAGTTATAGAATGAAAATATTTAAAAAATAAGAATGAAAATATTATACAATATTATCACTTTTATATCTTTAATTTCATGTGTTAACAACACTAAAATTGAGAAACACAGAGAAATAAACAATCACAAAGACTCTCTAATTGAGGTAATCACAATTTTTAATACGCAGCTAAAAAACAAAAATATTTTAACTGAAGAAGGCTATAAAAAAGGAATCATCTTGATTGAAAATTATAGATCGTTCATTAAAAAATACAATAATGACTCATTGATTGAAAATTATTTATTTGACTTAATAATGTATCAACAAGGCTTGAACTTTACAAATGATGCATTAAAAAGTATGGAGGATTTTATAATTAAGTTTCCAGAAAACCCTCGAACACCTGAATTAATAAACATGCAAGCCAGTATTTATGATATTGAGTATCATGATGAACAAATGGCTAAAAAAACTTATTTAAAATTGATTAACAACTATCCAGATAATCCATTATCTATAAAAGCACAAGAAATATTAGATAATGGTGACCTTGATTTAACAATAGAGGAAAGAGTTCATAAATGGCAAAAACAAAATTAAATCGTAAATAAGAGCCTAATTAAGCTCCGATTTACGATTTATTTCAACTTTAAAATTTTTAATATTTATTCCATTATCTGAATTATTCCATATATAAACTTTCACTTTCCCTTTATCAGGCAAATCATCTAGGTAATCAACCATATCAATTACTATATGTTTAGATGAATAAATATCTAAAAACCTAGATGTGTTTAAACTCCAATTTAGCCACTTAATATTATTTTCATCAATATCATTGACTTCGAATACCACAAAGGTGTTTTTTTGCCATAATTTTGAGAACTTATAGTTTAAACTCACATCAAAAGTTAGTTGATTATTGACAATAGAATCTTTAATAAAATCGGAAGTAAAAGAAGAAGAGAACCCTTTACTTTCAATTACTTTATCATGAGAATCTACATCAAATGATTCAATCACATTATTATCAAGTTTCTTCTTAAACAAGGTAAAATTAGATACAGAAAATTGACCATTAGAGGATTTGATGATATCATCATCAATTCTAATTCTATAAGATTTAACATCAAAAAAGACCTCTTTATTAAAATCTTCAATAAAAGGACTTAACCAAATACCATCAGATGCATTTGTAGGTATAAATCTAAAAGAGACTTCCCTTCCATTATATAATTTATAATCAATAATAAAAGGAGAGCCTTTAAATAAAAAACTCTTTAACCTATAAAATAAAGAGTACTCAAAATTAATTTTCAACAATATATTTTCTCCTTTAAACTTTAAAGGGATAGGATTCCATTTATTATAAGACAGATCATCAACTATAATATCTTTAGTTGATAAACTAGCATTTATTTTATTTTTTTTGAACAATACATATGAGTTATCGGAATACTTTATACTATAGTTATCTATTATATTTTTTATTGTTAAAGGCTCATCATTTAAAAGATATCTTTCATCAATTGAATTAAAGTCAGTTATATCATTCTTATATAAATTAACTAATAAATAATCTGGTCCAGATAAAAAATCAAAACTTTTAGAATTGATACTATCTAACCAATGATTATAAGCTCCCGATTGCAAAGTAGACCTTGGAGTCCAATTTAAATCATTTGCTACTGCATAAGTCAAGTCCCAAGGATAGAAATCTATACTATTTTGACCAACAATAGTCAATAAGGTATCAGGTAAAATATTTGATTTTAAGTTATTGTTAGATATTTTACTCATGTCAGAATCAAAAGACTTTGCTTTTAAAACAATTTCTTTAAAATTATGAACTCCATTAAATTTAAATGGATAACCATAATACATTGGTAAATTATTAAAATTTAAATAAAAACTATAAATACAAACAAAACCTAACAGAGTAATTATTACTCTTTTTTTAGAAGAAAGTAAAATTCCAATAATCCAAAATATAATAATAAACCAAAAAAATTGTCTTACATGATAAACATCCTCCCTAACCATTGAATGTTTCCAGGTAGCAAATAAAGCTGGCAAACTAAGTATTAACAATATTCTTAAATTACTTTTTTGAATGAATATTATATAAAAAGGAATAATAGTTAAAATTAGTAAAACCCAATTATTATGTGGGAAAAGAGCTAATGCTTCAGTATAACCTCCAGATAATTTGAATGTATTTTGTAAATAATCAATAAACTTATTGAAGCTTAAAAATATAATACTACCTGAAAGAAAAAAAACAGAAACACTTATAAAAACAGTCTTAAGATTATGAATTGAATTTTTAAAATCAACTAAAAACAAACTAATAAGTACTGAAATTGATATAACACCTAATGATGTTTTAATCGAAATGGCTAACGAAGCCAAAAAAATAGCTAAATAAAGTATTAAACTATTTTTAGTTTTAAAAAAATCAAAACACAATAGTACAATATTAAATATCAATAATAAATCGATACTTATAAAGTATGATGCAATTAATAAAAGGATAATTGAATAAAAGTAATTTACTTTATACTCTTTTACTAATTTATAAAATTGATAAAAAAATAAAAACTTCAATAAAGTATAGAAAGCCAAAAAAAACCAAAAAAGACTATCCTCAATAATTGGCAT
>CALTNV010000101.1 GCA_943845485.1 uncultured Flavobacteriales bacterium
GGTTTGAAAGTCAATCCCTGTTTATGGCTTTAATTGCTGCAGAATTATTTATTGGTTTTGCAACTTATTTTGTGATATGGAAAAAATAGTAACTTGGATTATCACTGTTTTTGTCATTTTCTTACCATGGCACTCTTTACTAATAAATGGCTATGCTAGAAAGTATTTTGGATTAATCGTTCTTTGGAAAGAATTATTAATTATTTTTTTGTTTCTAATATCACTTTCAGAGCTTAAAAAAGGAATTCCAAGTAAGGATACTTTTAAATTTGGGATTTGGTTTTTTTTAATTAGTTACCTTATTTTAATTTTTATTTTTGGTGATTATGGTATAAATGCATTATATAGTTTTAAAACATATTTTTTACCATTATTATTTGTTTTTGCTATTCACTTTTTAAATCGTTATGTTAATTGGTTAAAAGTTGGGAAAATTCTGATAATTAATTCGATAATAATGGTGATTTTTAGTTTTATACAAGTTTTTTTCATCGGTGATTCGATTTACTTAAATGCTAATTATGTAGCTTCTGAACTTGATCCAACAAAATTAAAGTATACTTTCTACATAGGTTTTGGATTGCTTCAGAGAGCTTCAGGTGGTTTTATTGCTCCTATACCATATGCGTTGTATTTAGTATTTGTGATAGTCTTATTGACGAATTATAAATCAATATTAAGAAAAAAAATAATTAATATACTTTTAGTGTTGGGGTTATTATTTACTTTTACAAGATCTGCAATTGCTAGTTATGTTGTTTTAAGTTTATTCCCATCTATTAAAAAGAGTAAAAAGTATTTGGTATTCTATATATTTCTGGGGATATCAAGTTTTTTTCTTTTAGATTTATTCTATAGCAGCGATACAGGTTTATTATTTGAAACATTATCTGTTTTATGGGATAATTCGGTTAAACTTGAAGATGCTAGCACTGCGGGTCATTTAGATAGCTTTCAAACCGGTCTTAATATTTGTTTGGATAATTTTTGGTTAGGCCAGGGAATAGGAAGTATCGGGTCTAACACAGGTCATTATATTGCAAAACCAATTGTTCTTGAATCAGCTTATTTTTCGGCTTGGGCAGAAATCGGATTTATTGCAATGATTATTTTCTTTTATTTATTGATGTTTTTTGACTCTAAAAACATTAAATCTATTAAAATAATTTTAATCTATGCATTGGTAGCTATTATTTTACCAGTTAATTATTATTTAGAATTAAGTATAATTTTCATTATTATTATTCAGATTAATAATCAAATTTTAGAAAATGGTCATAATCGTAGGTAGCCCTTGGCAAGCAGTCATTGCCATTAGTTTTATTGAAAATAAAAGAATTCCTATGGATTCAATAAATTTTATGGTTGAAAAATCATCTAACCCATCTTTCGAACAAATACTCAAAATACTAGGAGTCGAAGATGAAAGTTTAAATAATATTTTTATTTTTGATTGGAGTCATTTTGTTCCACTAAAATTAAGTCAAATATCTCAAATAAGATCATCCATAAAAAAACTAAAAGTACAGTTATTAGAGCATAAAGAATTACAAAGTTCTAAGGAAATAATTGTTTTTTCTGAATCGAATTTGTTGTTTCATTTGATTTATTCGTTATTTGGCAAAAACAAAATGTATTCAAAATTTGACGATGGGGTGCTCGATTATTTAGAAGAATTAAATCGTGATTCAATATTTAAAAAAATAACTAAAAAATTATTTTTATTAAATTACAGTCATTTATATTCTAAAATGAATGATTACTCTATTTTTAAACGTGTTGTGATGTTTAAAAAAAAACAGAATGTAGACATTAGTAAATATGTTGATTTGATCTTTTTAAAACGGAATATTAAAACCGTTCTTTTAAGAACATATTCTTCATCAGATATAATTAACCCAAAAGAGTCAGTTTTATTATTAACTCAAAGTTTAAGTGAAGACAAGGTATTAGGTTTTAAATATGAATTAGAAATTTATTCAAATATAATTGCTGGCTTTTCAGAAAAAGGAATAAAAACCGTCGTTAAAGCTCATCCAAGAAGTTCTTTACAAAAAGTCGCTCATTTAAAATCACTATGTAAAAAGTACGATGCAATATATTTTGAAGAATTAGGTATACCTGCAGAAGTTTTACTATTAAAAAATAATTATAAATATGTTATAGGTATGTATTCAAATACTATAATATATTCTAACGAATTATTTGATGTCAAATCAATAACAGCTATAAATCAAAATTTGATTAATTTAGCAAAAGGAAAAAATAAGTTAAAATTGCATTACATAAAAAATCAATTAAAAAAATATTTTGATGTTGAAACTATTATAGGAAATTAGTAACTATTTTTTTAGAAATGAAAGTATATTTGTAATTGAAAAAAATGAAAATATAGCCAAGTTTTTAGAAAAATTCATTAATAAATATGTATATTGAAAATAAACTATTAATGTTTTTAAAAACAATAAAAGATTTTTTTCGGATTGACTGGTATAAACCTTTTAATGACGTAATGAAAAAAAAAGTTAGAATATGATAAAAGTTTTTGTGGATGCTCATGTATTTGATGGAGAATTTCAAGGAAGTGCTACTTATATAAGAGAAATTTATAATGAACTAATAATAGAAAGACCTGATATTCTTTTTTATTTTGGTGCACATAATTTAGAAAAGTTAAAAATTAATTTTATTGATGCACCAAATGTGAAATATATAAAGTACAAATTTACAAATAGTATTATACGTTTAGGAATTGAGTTGCCTATACTGTTATTGAAAAATAAAATAACGTATGCCCATTTTCAATATATAACTCCATTTTTCAAGGTATGTAAATATTTAGTAACTATTCATGATGTTCTTTTTTTTGATTTCAAAAGTGAGTTTAGCAAATTATTTAGGATTAAAAACGGTTTTTTTTATTTGGTATCTGCGAGATTAGCTGATAATATTTTCACAGTTTCTAATTATTCTAAACAAAGGATTGAGCATTATTTCCCTTTTACTAGAAATAAAGTTATTGTTACTCCAAATGCAGTAAATACTGATTCTTTTTATCTAGGAGATAAAGAAGTAAGTAGGTCTAATATAGATACCAAATATGGAATAAAAAATTATATTTTATACGTTAGTAGAATTGAGCCAAGAAAACAACACAATATTTTATTAAAATCATTTTTAGATTTAAAACTTGATAAGGAAGGGTTTAGTTTAGTTTTTGTGGGGAAGAAATCAATAGAAAATCATCTATTAAATGATTTATTAAATAAAAATATTGGTTTAAAATCTTTTTTTTATTTTGAATCAATAGAGCAAAGTGATTTAAGAGACTTTTTTAATGCGGCTGAATTATTCGTTTATCCATCACTAGCAGAGGGGTTTGGTATTCCGCCATTAGAAGCTGGAATATTAAAGACTCCTGTTTTGTGTTCTAATAAGACAGCCATGAGTGATTTTAAATTTTTTGAATCTGACCTTTTTAATCCGGAGAATATAATAGAATTTGAATCAAAACTAAAAAATAAAATTTTAAATAAAAATAATAATGGCAGACTTGACCATATATTTTACGAGATTCAAAATAATTTTAATTGGAAGGAGTCTGCAAAAAAAATTTCTGAATCTATAAAAACAAATTAATATGATAAATTTTAAAAAATTAGAAGAAAACAAAGTAAAGCTGAGAGAACAATATTTAACGGCTAGTCCTTTTCCGCATCTTATTGTTGATGAATTTTGTAATCCAGAAAAGGCTGATCGAATGTATGAATTAATACCAGAACTTAATAATAAAAGCCGTGATTACATTTTTGCTAATAATAAATTTGAAAAGTCAAATTACAAGGAACTTGGGGATGTTTTTAATGAATTTTATGAGGATTTAAAATCACCTAGATTTAATGATTTTTTAAGTTTTATTACATGTGAAAAGGTGTTTGTTGACCCAAAAAATCATGGAGGTGGTCTGCATCAAGGAAAGAAGAATAGCTTTCTGAATATGCATTTAGATTTTAATTATCATCCAATTGAGAAGAATTGGTATCGAAATTTAAATCTTTTATTTTATTTAAATGTAGATTGGAAAAAAGAGTATAAAGGAGAGCTAAAAGTTAAAGATTTAAGATCAGGAGAAGAGAAAGAACTTGATGTCCCATTTAATAGATTGATAATTCAAAAGTGTGGACCTAATACTCTTCATGGATATGATATGACTTCTTTTCCAGAGGGCAGGTTTAGAACATCTATAGCAACTTATGCTTACACAATCCATGAAAATATTATAGAAACTCCAAGAACAACAGACTGGGTTCCAGACAAAGATTCTTCTAGATTTAAAAAGTTTGCTGCAAGACATTTTAATACAGCAGTACAAATAAAAAATAAATTCTTTGGTATTGGAACTGCAAAAAATCAATAATATATTTTGAAAATAGCAATCATAGGAACTAGAGGCATTCCCAATCATTATGGAGGGTTTGAGCAATTTGCAGAATACCTTTCAGTGGGTTTGGTAAATCTCGGTCATGACATTACCGTATATAATTCACACAAGCATCCTTATCAAGAAAGTACTTGGAATAAAGTTCATATTGTGCATTGTAATGACCCCGAACATAAATACGGTACAGTTGGTCAATTTATATATGATTTTAATTGTATTTGGCATACTAGAAAAAAAAACTATGATATTATTTTACAGTTAGGATATACCAGTAGCTCTGTTTGGGGATGGTTACTTCCGCGTAAAAAAAGTATTGTAACAACCAATATGGATGGATTGGAATGGAAACGCACAAAGTTTTCTAAGCCTGTTCAAAATTTTTTAAAATATGCAGAAAAATTGGCAATCCATAACAGTGATTATTTAATAGCAGATTCAATAGGGATTCAACAACACATTAAAACTAACTATAATAAAGAATCGATATATATCCCCTATGGAGCACATCTTTTTACAACGCCAGATAGTACCTGTTTAGATATCTATAAAATAGAAAAGTATCAATATAATATGTTGGTTGCTCGATTGGAACCCGAAAATAGTATTGAAACTATTTTAGATGGTGTGGTCCTATCCAATACAAAATCGCCTTTTTTAGTCATAGGGAATCACCAAACAACATTCGGGGAGTTTTTAAAGAATAAATTTAAAGAACATCAAAATATTCTTTTTTTGGGAGGCATTTATGATATAAATGTATTAAATAATTTACGATATTTTTCAAATATCTATTTTCACGGTCATACAGTAGGAGGTACAAATCCTTCACTATTGGAAGCTATGGCTTCAAATGCGTTAATTTGTGCAAATGATAATATATTTAATAAATCAATTTTAGGTGAAGATGCATTATATTTTAATACCATTGAAGATGTAGCAAATCGTATCGATGATTCTAAGAAAAATGAATGTTTAGATATTTTAAAATCAAACTCTAACAAAATTAAGGAAACTTATTCATGGGAAGTTATTATTAAAAAGTATTTGGATCATTTTAACAGTGTACATCAAAAAAAAGGTTCAGACTAGATTTAGACCATAAAAAAACTTGTAAAGGTATAAGGTATAAAGAGTTCGTGCGCATAAGTTGTTGGGAAAATTATATTATTTTTTAAGGTTTTAAGAAAGATTCCACAATATGCATTTCCTAAAATAATAAAGTATATGGTTTAGTTATGGGAATATATTTAAAGATTAAAAGTTATATTTGTGACATTAATTAAAAGAAAAGGAAAAAATGAAAAAAGGAAAATCTAAATTTACACCATTACTATTCTCTATAATAGATATAGTTCTCCTAACTATTTCTTTTTTCATAGCAAATCAAGTAGTTTTTGATGGCAATTCTCCAAATATTATTTTTTATAGTAGTAGCATGCTCGTAGCTTGTTTTATTTGGGTTTTAGTAAGTCTAAAATTTAATTTATTTGAGATACCAAGAATTATTTTTACATATAAGGTGCTATCCGAAAATATATATGCAGTTTTTAATTTCAGTTTATTAATTGGTGGGATCCTCTTTTTTAGCTCCAGCACGATGCTTTCACCGCTATTTCTAGGCTATGTGCTGTTTTTTTTCATTGTGGGGCTATTATTTTGGCGATTTCTTGCGATGTACATCATAAAAACATATAGAAAACAAGGGAATAATTATAGGAACATACTATTGGTGGGGTTAAATAGGAATATAGAAAAGCTTATTGATGAAATTTATTTGAAACCCAAATATGGTTATAAGATTAAAGGATTATTTACAGATGCCAATGTTAAAAATTACCTTAAGGAGCATTATAAAGGTGGGTTATCTGAAATTACAGCTTTTTTGGATAAGAATCCTGTGGATGAAATTATCATATCACTGCCACATCATGCAGGTAAATTAATCAATGATTTATTTCGGTATGCAGATAATAACATGATCAGAGTGCATGTAATCCCTGAGTTTTCAGAGTATTTGTCACAAACATTTAGCATTGACTATGTGCAGAACATTCCGATTTTGAAATTAAGAAGCGAGCCTCTAAATAGTATTACGAATCGGACTTTGAAAAGATGTTTTGACGTCCTTTTCTCACTCTTAACAATATTATTCATATTTACTTGGTTATTTCCA
>CALTNV010000102.1 GCA_943845485.1 uncultured Flavobacteriales bacterium
TAGTATTTGTAATGAGTATTTTCGGATCTAAGAAATCTAAATCAGGAAAATCATTAGTTAAAGAGTGGGGTGATGCTATTTTATTTGCAATAGTTGCTGCTTCAATTATTAGAACTTATGCCGTTGAAGCTTTTACTATACCTACAGGTTCAATGGAAAAAGATTTAATGATTGGAGATTTCTTATTTGTCGGAAAAACATCATTTGGAATTAGAATTCCGAACACACCGTTATCAATCCCTTTTTTCCATAATACTATTATGGGGATTAATAAAAAATCTTATGTGGAGTGGATTAAATTTGACTATCACAGAATACCTGGTTTTTATGGTCCAAAAAATAACGAAGTAACAGTATTTAACTTTCCTGCTGGAGATACCTCTATTACCACACCTCAATTTCAAGGCCATACATATAACCAAATTTTAAGAGATGGTGCTTATTTAAATTGGATACAAAATGGTGGAAAAGGAAATTATGAAAAATCGAGAAAGAAATATGAATTAAAAGAGAGACAAAATATAATTAACCAATATGGCATCACTTACAGACCTGTTGATAAAAGAGAAAACTATATTAAAAGATGTGTAGGTATTGCTGGAGATACAATAGAAATAATTAATACTCAATTATACGTTAATGGGAAAAAAGATATAATGTCTGTTGATGCTCAGTACAATTATGATTTAGCAATTAAAGGAGATTTTTCACCTGATATCTTAAAAGAAAATTATGATATTAATAGAGAGAATATCGAATATTTCAAGAAAGATACTTTAATCGTTAATAAAGCAAATTTAGATAAACTAATTACTGTGTTTTTTGTTTTAAATGTAGAAGGTTTTGATATTAGGGCATTAAACTATAAGGATAGTTTATTAACTACTAGAGTTAATAATAACCCTTTTAATGAAACAACAGCTAACAGTATTAAACAACAAATGGGAATTGACATTAAATCTATCATTCTAAATTACAATGATTTAAAGTTTAATCAATTATATGTAAATCTTCCGTTAACAGAAGAAAGAGTTGAGAAAATTAAAAAATCCTCTAATGTGCTTTCTATTGAGAGAAACTCAAAAGACATAGGTTTTCCATATTTCTTAAATAGGCGCGACTATCCTATTTACCCTAATCATAAATATTTTAATTGGACAGCTGATAATTTTGGACCTTTATACATCCCTAAAAAAGGTGATTTGATAGACTTAACCCCTAAAAACTTTATTTTATATAAAAGAATTATTAAAAACTATGAAAAAAATAAGGTTGAAGTAAAAGGTGGTAAAATTTATATTAATGATATAGCATCTGAAACATATACATTTAAAATGAATTATTATTGGTTAATGGGTGATAATAGGCATAATTCTGCTGATTCAAGAATGTGGGGATTTGTTCCTGAAGATCATGTTGTTGGTAAAGCATTGTTAATATGGTGGTCAAGCGACAAACAAACAGGTATTCGTTGGAATAGAATAGGAACAATAATAGACTAATATAGAGATGAGTAATTTAATAACTCCTTACTGCTATTTTGGGAATATTTACTATTTCAAAAACCTTATAAAATCAAAAGGTATACATTTTGAATGTTTTGAAAATTACACAAAACAAACATTTAGAAATAGAATACAAATATATTCTGCAAATGGTTTACAAAATTTAAGTATACCAATAACAAAAAAGCATAAAGGAAATAATTTAATTACTGATATTTTAATTAGCTACGATGAAGATTGGCAATCAAATCATTTAAAATCGATTAAAAGTGCATACAACAACTCTCCTTTCTATATGTATTATGAAGATGAAATAAATGATTTTTATAAAAAAAAACATGTAAGTTTAGTTGAACTAAATAAAGCATCAATTGATTTAATATATAACCTATTAGAAATTGAAATAGCCCCTAAATTAAAAACGAAATCATATTTAAGTTATGATAAAACAAATTACATTGATATTAGGGAAAAAATGACACCGAAAATTAAACTAGATGAATCATTTGAAAAATACCATCAGGTATTTTCTGAAAAACATGGTTTTTTAGAAAACTTATCAATTTTAGACTTATTATTTAACGAAGGACCTAGAACATTAGAAGTTTTAGAAAAATAGATATGAATTATTTAATTACAGGAGTTACAGGGGTTGTTGGAAGTCATATTTTATTTGAGTTATTAAATAATAAGCTTACAAAAAAAGATGAAAATATTAATAAAATTTTTGTTTTAGTTAGATGTAAAGAAAAATCAACTGCACAAGAAAGAATTGAAGCAATTTTTTCTCATCCAGAAATACCTAATTATATAAAAAAATATTCTGTTAAAGAATTAATAAATCAAGTTGAAATTTTAGAATTGGATTTATTAGATATTAAAAATAATTTACCGGAAGAGAAATTACTAATCATTCATTCTGCTGGTTCAACAAATTTATCTAACGACACAAAGGCATCTTTAGAAGTAGAGAATAACAATTTAAAGGCAACTCAGAACTTAATAGAATCAATTAGTAATAATTCAACTTTTATATATATAAGTACTGCATTTTCAGAGGGTTTTATTAATAAAAACAACAACCGTGAATTTAGGAACCCTTACGAAAAGGCTAAATATAAAACTGAAAAAAAAGTAATTGAATATTGTGAAAAAAATAAAATAAGCTGGAAAATTCTTAGACCTAGTATTGTTTGTGGTAGAATAATTGATTCACCTTTATACTTTACACCTAAATTTGATGTTTTTTATGGATGGGCTAAATTTTTTCACACCTTTAAAAATCATATTTCAAAT
>CALTNV010000103.1 GCA_943845485.1 uncultured Flavobacteriales bacterium
TGCAATGATGATATATACGTGTAAAATCTAACACCAACATCTTGTATATCAAAAACCATAATATCTATTTCTTTTAAATCAGCTACCGAAGGTTTTTTATGCTTTCCATACAATGAAATTATTTGTAAGCCTGTTTTGGTATCAATATCACTGTTTACTTTTTCACCAGCATCTTTATCTCCTCTAAAACCGTGTTCTAAAGAAAAAATACTTTTAACTGAAATATTTTCATTTAGTAAGTAATCAACCAAATGTTCATTATTTAATGTGGAAGGTTGATTAGAGACTAAACCTATTTTTTTGTTTTTTAATAATGGGAGATAGGTTTTAGTTTGTTCAATTCCTAATGTAATTTTAGAATTTGTTTGTGCATTGGTACAAGATAAAAATAAGCTCTGTACCAATGAAAAGAGTATAATATAGTTAAATAAACATCTTAATTTCATAAATTTATAATTTCAAATTAATACTGAAAGATACGCATTTTGAATATATCTAACTTTTTTGCGAGTAAAATTTTACAAGGAACTACAAAAACAAAAGGAATATCATATCCGTTATTAAGACTTTCTTATGTTGGGGTTTCTTTGAGTATCATCATAATGATACTTTCAGTATCTATATTAATTGGTTTTCAAAGTTCTATAAGATCAAAAGTAGTTGGATTTGGAGGACATATTAGAATTTCAAATTTTGATGGAAATATATCAGCAGAGTCAACACCAATAAAACAAAACCAAGATTTCTATTCTTATTTTAATTCTTTAGATAAGGTAGAAAATATTCAAGTGTACGCTACAAAAACAGGTTTATTAAAACACGATAATATAGTTGAAGGTGGAATATTAAAAGGGATTGATACAGATTTCAATAAAAAATTCTTTAATGAAAATATTGTTGAAGGTCGATTTCTTAAATTAAATTCTGATAAAACATCAAAGGAAATTTTACTTTCTTCAACAATGGCTAATAAATTAAATTTAAAATTAGATGATGAAGTTTTAGTTTATTTTATTCGTTACCCAGAATCTACAATTATTAAAAAATTAAAACTTGTTGGTATATATAGCACTGGTCTTGCAGATTTTGATGAGAAATACTCCTTCTTAGATATTAAATATATCCAAAAATATAATAACTGGGGAATTAAAACTTTTTTACAATTAAAATCTATTAAAAAAGATTCATTATTAGTTAAAGCCTCTGCTTACCCTAGTGATAGAGGGGGATATTTATATTCTTGGGATTTAAGTGGTAAATTATCTTCTAAGAGTACAAAGTTATTCCCTTTGGGTAGAGATACTTTAATAACTGTAATAGCCCATCAAGGTAATTATAAAAGTGAATTTGATGAATCATTAATTCCAGATACAGCATACCTGAACATTTCATACGATAGTACAAAAGGTTTTGGTAATATTGATGCTTATAAATCTACTCTAGAAACTACTGGAGGATCAGCTAAGTATTATGTTGGAGGTTTTGAAGTGAATTTAAAAAACTATAAAGATATTTATGATGTAGATGATTTAATGTACTCTTATGTACCTGCAAATTTTGATACAAAAAAAATATTAGATCTTTCTCCCGAAATTTTTAATTGGTTAAACTTATTAGATTTTAATGTATACATTATTATTGGTTTAATGATTATTGTTGCAATAGTAAATATTTCATCAACCTTAATGGTTTTAATTTTAGAGAAAACTAATTTTATTGGAGTATTAAAAACCTTAGGTTATAACAATTGGCACATAAGAAAGATATTTTTAGCAGTAGCTTATAAAATTCTTTTGAAAGGATTATTTTGGGGTAATTTAATTGCATTAACTGTTTTAATAATACAAAAATATTTTGGATTAGTTAAATTATCTGAAGAAACATATTTCATGTCTGTTGTTCCTGTTGAAATTAATTGGTTAATCATAATAGCTATAAATTTATTAACTATTTTTGTATCAATTATAGTATTAATTATTCCATCTTATTTTATAACTAAGATGGATCCTGTAAAAACTGTAAAATTTTCTTAGAGATGAAAATATATAATAATATTTTAGAAACTATTGGAAACACTCCAATGATTAAATTAAATAAAGTAACTTCTGACGTAGATGCTACAATTTTAGCAAAAGTTGAAACTTTTAATCCAGGTAATTCTGTGAAAGACAGAATGGCTTTACAAATGCTTGAAGATGCTGAGGAGCAAGGTTTAATTAAACCAGGTGGAACTATTATTGAAGGTACAAGCGGTAATACCGGAATGGGGTTAGCTTTAGCAGCAATTATTAAAGGATATAAAGTTATTTTTACATTAGCTGATAAACAATCACAAGAAAAGATGGATATTCTTAGAGCAGTTGGAGCTGAGGTAATTGTTTGTCCAACTAATGTTGAGTCTGATGATCCAAAATCTTACTATTCTGTAGCTAAAAGATTGGCTTCAGAAATTCCAAATTCTTGGTATGTAAATCAATATGACAATCCATCAAATGCTAAGGCTCATTATTTATCTACAGGACCAGAAATTTGGGAGCAAACAGAAGGGAAAATAACACATTTTGTTGTCGGTGTTGGAACAGGAGGAACAATATCTGGTGTTGGTAAATATCTAAAAGAACAAAACCCAAATGTTAAAATAATTGGAATTGATACTTATGGTTCTGTATTTAAAAAGTATCATGAAACTGGAGAGTTTGATAAGGATGAAATTTATTCATACATAACTGAAGGTATTGGAGAGGATATTTTACCCAAAAATGTAGATTTTTCTATTATTGATCACTTTGAAAAAGTGACCGATAAAGATGCTGCAATTATGACTCAAAGAATAGCCAAAGAAGAAGGTATTTTTGTTGGTAATTCTGCTGGTTCTGCAATTTGTGGAATTAATCAATTAAAACCCATGTTCAATAAAGAAGATGTTGTGGTTGTTTTATTTCATGATCATGGTTCGAGATACGTAGGTAAATTTTTCAATAATGAATGGATGAAAAAACAAGGTTTCATTGAAGAATAATATATTTATTCATATTTAAACTAAAATAGGCTCATTATAATAATGAGCCTATTTTAGTTTAAATATATTCTGCCACCTATACCAAAAGTAAGCACTTCAGTTAATTTGAGGTATTGATAATTTCTATTAGCATAATTATAAATATCTAAATCCCATGCACTTATTTCAAAATAAAAACTAATCTTATTTTTTTTACTATTTGTAGATGTTTCAATTCTGTAAATTAATCCATATCTAATAGCAGTACCCCACCAATAGTAACCTGAAGGGTATTGGTTAATATTGTAATACTTATTATACTTATTGCCAAAAGTGTAATTTATTCCTGCACCAATAATTAATGGCTTAAGGTTTATTTTTTTTATATTAAAACTAACTTTTGGTGTGTAAAAAAACTTAGTATTTATAGACCAAATTGTTTTTTCTGCTTCAAATTTAGGTGTATAACCAACTCCTAATTGAATTGTTAAGACTTTATTTATTTCCCAAATAGGAGAAGCACTAATCATCCCAATATTTCCTGCATATTGAACTTCATATGATTTAGGAACAAAGGGGTTTTCTTGAGCCCTAATAAAGAATGGTAATAAATAAAAGGAAATTAGAAGTATATTTCTCATGGATTATTTTATAATTTCGTAAGAATACTCTTTATTCCAAATTTTTAATAATATGAAACTTTCAGTTGCTGTACTACTTGTATTTAAATAAGATATTCCATGTTGATCAGGACCTGAAAAGCTAAATTGGTGATTATGCCCATTTATACTTAGCAATGTTTTATTATATCTTGCAAGAGTATTTACATATTCATCCCTTAGAGAAGGAGAAAAGTCAACATTTTTATGAGAAACATGACAAATGATAATTGCATTATCATAATTTATAGTATCTGATAGTTCTTTATCTAACCAATTTAAGTTTGGAACACCATCCATTCCATACTCTCTAGAGTTGGTATTAAGATAAATAAATTTATTTTTTTTTAAATAAAAAGAAAAGTTTAGTTCACCATATATTTGATTGTATATAGTTTCTCCATTTCCTATTAAATCATGATTACCTACTACAGATATGTAAGGTTTATTAAGGGTAGAAAGTAGTTCATGCATCAGTATAAATTCATTTTGATTTCCAAAATCAACCAAATCTCCTGTATGTGCTATAAAATTAATTTCATTAAAATGATTTATCTTATTAATTAATATCTCAGTTGAATTATAATATCTCTGAGAATCTCCAATAATTGCTAATGACAAAGTATCACCAATAATATTTTGTTTTAATCTAGATATATTAGTTTTATTTATATCGTGATAATCACTTTCAAGTACTTGAAAGTGATTATAGTTAAATTGATCACAGCTAAATAGTGACATTAATAATATAAGACATAAAGTTAATTTTTTCATTTACAAAATGATAAAGAGGCATTAACGACCCAATAAGTTATTTTGTTAAAAGACTAAGTTTATTTTCTAATACCTTAATTTTTTCTTCAGCATCGGATTGTTTTTTTCTTTCAATTTCAATTACTTTTTCTGGAGCATTAGAAACAAAACGTTCATTATTTAATTTTTTACCTACAGAGATTAAAAAGCCTTTAGTATATTTTAATTCTTCTTCCATTTTCTTTATTTCTGCTTCAGTGTCTACTAGGTCACCAGAAGGTATAAAAAATTCATTTTGATTTGATACAAAAGAGAATGTATTTTCATCAGGTACAGAAGAAGTATAATTAATAGAGCTTAAATTATTTAGTTTTTTTATGATTGAATTGAAAACCCTGTCATCCTCTCCATTAACTAAAACTTTTAGCTCTAAAGGTTCTTTTTGAGGAATATTATTCTTTTTTCTTATTGTTCTAATTTGTGTAGTAACATCTGTTTGTTTTTCAAATTTGGTAAGTATCTCTTGATCAATTGATTCAAATTTGGGCCATTCCGATAACATAATAGATTCACCATCTTTTCTTTCTTTAATTAAATGGTAAATTTCTTCTGACACAAAAGGTGTAAATGGATGTAATATTTTTAATAAATTCTCAAAAATATTAATTGTTTCTTTAATTGTTACAACATCAATAGGAGCTTGATAAGATGGTTTAATCATTTCTAAATACCATGAACAGAAATCATCCCAAACTAACTTATAAGTTTCCATTAATGCTTCTGATAGTCTAAATTTATCAAAAGAGTCATTAATTTTTTCTAATGTTTTAGCCATTTTATTATTAAACCATTCAATTGCTATTTTTGAAGATTCAGGCTGTTCAATTGTTTTATCAATTTCCCAAGCTTTTATAAGTCTAAAAGCATTCCATATTTTATTATTGAAATTCCTACCTTGGATACATAACTCTGTGTTAAATGGTAAATCATTTCCAGCAGGAGCAGTTAATAATAACCCCATTCTTACAGCATCAGCACCATATTCATTAATTAATTCCACAGGATCAGGTGAATTCCCTAATGATTTTGACATTTTTCTACCTTGTGTGTCCCTTACTAATCCTGTTAAATAGACGCTAGAAAAAGGTTTTTGACCCATGTATTCATAACCTGCTACAATCATTCTAGCAACCCAGAAAAATAAAATATCAGGACCAGTTACTAATGCTTGAGTAGGGTAGTAGTATTCAATTTCCTCATTTTTAGGATTATTAATTCCATCGAATACAGATATTGGCCATAACCAAGATGAAAACCAAGTATCTAATGCGTCCGGATCTTGAGTTAAGTCATCTAATGTTAAGTTATTATTATTTGATTTTTTCTTTGCTAACTCTAAAGCTTCTATTTTAGTTTCAGCTACTACAAATTCATTAAAATCACTGCCATAAAAGTATGCTGGTATTTCATGTCCCCACCATAGTTGTCTTGAAATATTCCAGTCTCTTACATTATCCATCCAATGATTGTAAGTATTAATGAATTTTTCTGGCACTAATTGAATGTCTTTTTCATTAACAGCTTTAATTGCAGGTTCAGCAAGTTCTTTCATTTTTAAGAACCATTGAACTGATAGTTTTGGTTCAATTACAGCTCCAGTTCTTTCAGAGGTTCCAACTTTATTTGTATAATCTTCTATTTTTTCAACGAAGTATTTTTCTTCTAATTCTTTGACTATCTCGTTTCTTACTATAAATCTATCTTTACCTTCATAGTGAAGACCATGTTTGTTTAGTGTAGCATTATCATTAAAAATATCTATAATAGGTAAGTTGTGTTTGTCACCAATATCTTTATCGTTAACATCATGTGCTGGAGTAATTTTAAGACATCCAGTACCAAACTCTAAATCAACATGGTCTTCACTATGAAGGTAAAGATAGATTTATAGTAAGAAACGAGATAGTCAAAGAATTAGAAGAAAAATACTTCGTTGAAAAAATAGAAGAT